>CAKSIR010000068.1 GCA_934462775.1 uncultured Ruminiclostridium sp. | reverse complement strand
GATGAAGAAACAACAGGCTATATCTACGAGCCGTGGCATTACCGTTTTGTGGGTCTGTATTATGCTGAAAGCATCTATCGCTCAAGGCTGTGTATGGAGGATTATGTAAGGCTTACGACCGAAAATAAGTGAACCGATGTTTATGTAACAGCGGTTTCAGTGCGTCGAAAAACTTGCCACCGGCAACTTTTTCGAGGATAATGCTGCGAAAATTTTTCACTTGTGGGGCGCTTTGTGTTAGGGATTCCGTCCTCTGCGGAGGACGGCTTAGGGCGCTGCCCTAAGAACCTGCAAGCCTTTGAAAAGGCTTGACCTAAACTTTAAATTTGACTTTTTCAACAGTCTGACCGCTGTTTATGTAACAGCGGTTTCTTGTGTCTTTTTACAAAATCAGCCGTATAAATTTATGCAAAACACAGTTTTTATAAAATGCTGTTGAAATCAAGTATAATTTGTGTTAAAATCGTAGTTGGTCGGAAACGTTTCCGAGAAATAATATGTAATCAGGTGGTGATAAATTGACAATAAAGGATATTGCAAAGCTGGCGGGCTGCGGCGTCAGCACTGTTTCGCGGGCGCTGAACGGAAGCGGTGAAATCAGCGAAAAAACTCGCGAAAAAATTAACGAGGTGATACGCAAATACAATTACACTCCCAACGGGAATGCGCGCAGAATGAGGCAGAATGTTGCAAAATCCATTCTGATGATAGTAAACGGCAGCAACAACTTCTTCTTTTCGCCGCTTATTGAGCAGATTCAGGCGGCGGTTGCCGAAACCGGATTTCAGCTTGTCATCAACTATATAGACGAGCAGGAAAACGAGGTTGCGGTTGCTAAGAAGCTGTGCGTTGAGCAAAAGCCTCTCGGAATTATTTTTCTCGGCGGCGACATCAGAAATTTTGAAAGGGATTTTGCAGATATAACCGTACCGTGTCTTTTAAGCACTGCAAGCGCTTCAGAGCTTGGTTTTGGCAACCTTTCCTCAGTCAGCATCGACGACTTTGAGAGCGGCAGAATGGCGATAGAAAAGCTGTTTGAAATGGGACACAAAAGCATCGGAATCCTTGGCGGCGATTTCTCGGCAGGACCGTCCGGCTTAAGATATAGCGGTATCAAGTCCGCCTTCGACGCCTGCGGAGCGGATGAACCGGTAAGCGAACACTGTGCATACAGCTTTAATTCCGCATACGAGGCAGCCATTGCGCTGTATCACAAAAGCAAGGATATTACCGCCATTTTTGCTTTATCGGATATTATCGCAGTCGGCACTATCAGAGCGCTGCTGGACATGGGCAAGAAAGTTCCCGACGACATTTCGGTTATAGGCTTTGACGGAATTGAGCTGTCGGAGTTTACAAATCCGCGTATTGCAACCTTTGTGCAGCCTGTTCATCAGATTTCCAGCCTTTCGGTACGAATGCTTGTAAACATGATCGAAAACGGCGCTGAGGCGAGCCATGTTACACTGAAGGTACAGTACAAAGCAGGCGACTCTGTTTGTAAAATATAAATTCTGGAGGTATTATGAGAAAAAGCGGAATTTTACAGCACATTTCCTCCCTGCCGAATAAATACGGCATCGGAACAATGGGCAGAGAAGCTTACAGCTTTGTTGATTTTCTTGTGAAAAGCGGTCAAAGTCTTTGGCAGATTTTGCCGCTGTCCCAGACGAGCTACGGCGATTCGCCCTATCAGAGCTTTTCAATTTATGCGGGCAACCCCTATTTTATCAGTCTTGAAACTCTTGAGGAAGAGGGACTGTTAGAGCACAGCGATTACGCAGACATAAAATGGTGCGAAAATCCGCGCTATGTTGATTACGAAACGCTGTACAACAATTTCTACAAGGTTATGAGAACAGCTTATAAACGGTTTCCTTTACGGAATAACGGTATCGTTGCCGAAAAATACAGCGCTTTTAAGGCGGAAAACGCATGGCTTGAAAATTATGCGCTTTTCATGGCGTTAAAGGACGCACATGGAGGAAAGGCTTGGAGCGAATGGAGGGACGAGCTTCGTCTGCGCGATACAAAAGAAATCGAAAACGCTAAAATCCGGTATGCCGAGGATATGGATTTCTATTGCTTTTTGCAGTTCAAATTCTTCGAGCAATGGTATAAGCTGAAAGCGTATGCAAACGATAACGGCATAGAAATTATAGGCGACATTCCGATTTACTGCGCGTTGGACAGCGCGGACGTATGGTGCGAGCCCGACCTTTTTCAGCTGAACGAAAACCGTATGCCTACGGTTGTAGCAGGGTTTCCGCCTGACGGATATTCGGCGGACGGACAGCTTTGGGGCAACCCGATTTACGACTGGGACAGAATGAAACAGGACGATTACAGATGGTGGGTAAAGCGCATGAGCTTTGCAAAAAGGCTTTATGACATCGTGCGTATTGACCATTTTATCGGCTTCAACAGCTATTACGCAATTCCTTTCGGAAACAATACCGCCCATGGCGGAATGTGGTGCGAGGGGCCAAAGTACGACCTGTTCAGAACCATAAAGCGCGAAACGGGCAGGGGAGGAATTATTGCGGAGGACCTCGGAATTATTACTCCGTCGGTGAAAAAAATGCTGAAACAGGCTGCATATCCCGGTATGAAGGTGCTTCAATTTGCCTTTTCAACAGACGGAAAAAGCGAGTATCTGCCGCAAAACTACACATCGTCCAACTGCGTCGTCTATACAGCGACTCACGACAGCGATACGGCTGTGGGCTGGTTCAACGATTTGGATCGTGAAACAAAGAAGTACTGCAAGGAGTACCTCGGAATACACCGCAGCTCAGAGCTTCCGGACGCGTTTATAAAGCTGGCGTGGACCAGTACGGCGGCGGCAGCCATGACCACAATGCAGGAGCTTTGCGGATACGGCAGCGAGGCGCGTATAAACGTTCCGTCAACGGTAGGCAACAACTGGCGCTGGCGCACTCTCGACAGTGATTTCACCGAGGAAAAAGCGGCATGGCTCAGCAGGCTGACCGAGCTTTCCAACAGAAAACGCTCAAAAAAGCGTCGGTAACGTTTACGAATCGGATTTTTGTCTGTGCCGAAACTTTTTTCGAAGCAACTGAATAATTGGCGAAAAATAGCGCAAAAAAACGTATTTACGAAACAATATGCGGTAAAACAATTCGTGTAAACGTTTCACCGGAAACGTTGCCACAATAGACAATAAACAAAGTTAGCCTTTGTTTATTGTGCCGAATTTACAATAAAATGCCTGATTTGTGAAAAAAGTTGTTGATTTTTTGTTGACAAATCGGTTTTGCATGATATAATAAAGACAGATTTCGAACCAAGCTAATGAATTTCGAAACAAACTCAAAAACCTCGCAAACCAATGCGAGTATAAATTTTGAGAAAACTGTTTCGAAACAGCATAAAAGTTTCGAAAAGTATAAGAAAAAAGAATAACACCACAATCACAGGAGGACATCAATTATGAAACTCAAAAAGACACTGGCAGTTATCGCATCACTGGCAATGGTCGGCACAATGCTGGCAGGCTGCTCGGACAACAAGGCGTCCGACACAACAACAACAAACGGTGCGGAAACCACAACAGCCGCAGCAGGCGGAAACGATGCAGCAACAAGCGGCGAGGAAGTAAAGCTTACCGTATGGGGTTCGCAGGAAGACCAGGATATGCTCAAGAAAATGTGCGATGAGTTCGCGGCTGCAAATCCTGACAAGAAGTACACGTTCACATTCGGCGTTGTAAGCGAGGCTGACGCACAGAAGGAAGTCATCAAGGACATCTCAGCTGCTGCCGATGTATTCGGTTTCGCATCTGACCAGACGGCAACCCTTGTAGGCTCAGGCGCTCTTTACAGAGTAACAAAGAACAAGGACGAAATCGTTGCCAATAACACCGAGGCTTCAATCTCAGCAGCAACTATCGACGGAGAGCTTTACGGTTATCCTTGCGTTTCCGATACTTACTTCATGTACTACGACAAGTCCAAGTTAAGCGAGGACGATGTTAAGTCGATTGAATCCATTGTTTCAAAGGACATTGACGGAGTTACAACAAACTTTGCATTTGACCTTGACAACGGCTGGTATCAGACAGCATTCTTCTTCGGCGCAGGCTGCACATTATTCGGACCTGACGGTACAGACCCGACACAGTGCGACTTCAACAACGACAGAGGTTTACTTGTAGGCGAATACCTCATTGACCTCGTAGGCAATTCTAAGTTCGGCTCCAACTTCGACGATTCACTGGTTAAGGCAGGCTTTGCAGAAGGAACACTTGCAGCAGCAGTTTCCGGCGCATGGAACGCTTCCGAAATCCAGGCTTCTCTTGGCGACAATTATGCAGCTACAAAGCTTCCTACATTCACTCTTTCAAACGGTGAAACAGTTCAGATGGGCGGCATGGCTAACTTCAAGATTGTTGGCGTAAACTCTGAAACAAAGTATCCGCTGGACGCAATGGCACTTGCTGAATGGCTTACAAACTACGATAATCAGAAGACAAGATTTGAGCTTCGTTCATTTGCTCCTACAAACGTAACACTTGCAAACGATACAGAAGCCCTCAATTCCAACATTGCAGTTTCCGCTCTTGCTAATCAGGCTCAGTACGCAACAGTACAGACATCTATCAGCCAGTGCGCTAACTTCTGGACACCTGCTGAAGCATTCGGTCAGGAAATCATCGCAGGTACCTGCACAAAGGATAATCTTCAGGAAAAGCTTAACGCTTACGTTGAATCCGTTCTTGCAACACTCAGCTAATTAGATTTTTCATTACTTTCTTCATTCCTATATATTCTCATGTTCCGTAATGTGGGCGGCGCGACTGCCGCCCATAGATATGGAGCAAAGCTTTATGCAGTTTCAATGCTGCTTGCAAAGCTGTATTGAAACTGCACAAAGCACGTCACTTAAAGCGAAAAAACTCAAAATGCTCTATGAGGAGGTACAAAGCGATGACATCATTGGATTTCTACGCTCTGCCGTGGTATAAAAAAGTCCTTGTCAAGATAATGAGCTTTTTTGTAGCGTTCGGAAAAGGTTTTGTAAACTTTTTTAAAAATATCCCGAACGCATTGGGCAGATTTTTTAAAGCAATCGGGAACGGAATTGCATGGTTTTTCGGCACTTTTGTTCACAGCGGATTGCTAACTAAGCTTTCTTATGTTATAATGGGTGCCGGAAACCTTTTCCGCGGTCAGATTGTAAAGGGACTTATGTTCCTTGCAGTTGAGGTAGCCTACATCGGCTTCATGATCGATTCCGGCTTCAGCCTGCTTGCAGGTCTTAAAACTCTGGGTACCGTTCAGCGCGGCTGGTACTTTGACGAATCACTGGGCATCGACGTAATGCGCGAAAACGGCGACAACTCCATGCTTATCCTGCTTTACGGCATACTTACAGTATTTGCAACGGTCGTGTTCCTGTTCCTGTGGATTCAGAACATTAAGTCGTCGGTAGAAAGCGAAAATCTTAAAAAGAATGGAAAAAAGCTTCCCGGATTTTTTGACGATGTCAAAGCGCTTCTTGACGGCAAATTCCATAAGACGCTGCTTTTCATTCCTGTATCAGGCGTTGTGGTATTTACGATTATCCCGCTTGTTTACATGATTTCTCTGGCGTTTACCAATTACGATAAGGATCATCAGGTTCCTGCAAACCTGTTTACATGGATAGGGCTTGACAACTTCAAAACCGTTATCGGCAGCGACTCCCTTATCGGCAATACATTCTGGCCCGTACTTGGCTGGACACTTGTGTGGGCAGTTTTGGCGACGTTCCTTAACTACCTGTTAGGTATCGTTCTTGCCCTCCTTATAAATAAGAAGGGAATCCGCTTTAAGTCGTTTTACAGAACGCTTTTCGTTCTGGCAATTGCGGTTCCGCAGTTCGTATCTCTGCTGGTTATGAAAAACGTGCTTGCCGAAGCGGGCCCGTTAAACGTGCTGCTTATGGAGCTTGGCTGGATAAACAGCCCTCTGCCGTTCCTTACCGACCCGACATGGGCGAGAGCGACCGTTGTTGTGGTTGACCTGTGGATCGGTATTCCGTACACAATGCTTATCGTATCCGGTATTCTCATGAACATTCCTGCCGATCTTTACGAGGCGGCGAAAATTGACGGCGCTTCGCCGTTCCTGATGTTCAGAAAGATTACAATGCCGTATGTTCTGTTTGTAACTACTCCGTACCTTATTACACAGTTAGTCGGCAACATCAACAACTTCAACGTAATTTACTTCCTTACAGGCGGTACTCCCGCAACCCTCGAATACTACCAGGCAGGTAAAACCGACCTGCTTGTTACATGGCTGTACAAGCTGACTGTAAACTCACGAGATTACAGCTACGCCGCTACAATCGGTATCTTCGTATTCGTAATCTGCTCGCTGCTTTCGCTTATAACGTTCCGCAGATCGGGTTCATATAAGAACGAGGAGGCGTTCCAGTAATGGCTAAGAAATTAAACAGAGAATTCTCACACTCATATCATAAAAGACAGAGAACAATAAACGTTGTTATACAGATTGTTCTGCTTGTTCTGGGAATTATGTGGATACTTCCGCTTTGCTGGATTATCCTCACCTCCTTCCGCGCAGAGCCGGGCTCGTACACAGGCTACTTTTGGCCAAAGGGCTTCACTCTTGATAACTATGCAAACCTGATTTTTCAGGATCAGCAGTTTAAATTCACACAGTGGTTTTTCAATACATTTATCATTGCGGTAATTTCATGCGTTGGTTCAACTCTTATTGTGCTTGCGGTATCATACGCGCTCAGCCGTCTGAGATTTAAAATGCGCAAGCCTATGATGAACGTTGCGCTTATTCTCGGAATGTTCCCGGGCTTTATGTCAATGATTGCGATTTACTACATCTTAAAGGGAATAGGTCTTACAGACAGCCCGCTTGTATGCCTTACTCTTGTGTACATTTCGGGTTCGGGACTTACTTATTACATTGCAAAAGGCTTCTTTGATACAATACCGAAATCCCTTGACGAATCCGCTTATCTTGACGGTGCGACCAGGTCGCAGGTATTCTTCAAAATCACAATTCCTCTTTCCAAGCCGATTATCGTCTATACGGTTCTTACAACGTTTATGGCTCCATGGGTCGACTATATTTTCCCGAGTATGATATGCGGCTCCAACTATGACAGCTATACAGTCGCTTTGGGTATGTTCAAAATGCTGGAACGAGAGTTTATCGGCACATATTATACGCAGTTTGCGGCAGCTGCCGTGCTGGTTTCAATTCCGATCGGCGCACTGTTCATTGTAATGCAGAAATATTATGTTGAGGGCGTAACAGGCGGCGCTGTAAAGGGCTAATAATTATTGCACAGGAGAGAGAAATGGCAGGAAAAAACGTTACCATTCAGGACGTAGCTAATAAGCTTGGCATATCCAAAAGCACCGTGTCAAAGGCGCTTTCGGGAGCTACCGACATAAATGAAAAAACGAGGGAGCGCATCCTCTCCTGTGCAAGTGAAATGGGCTATCATGCAAAGACTGCAAAGGCTGTTTACTCCAAGAACATTGTGATTTTTATTTACGGTATCCACTACGATAAGGTAGATCAGTTCGGCTATGAGATAATTTTGGGCATACAGGCAGCCGCAGCCGAACACGGAATCGGCGTCAACGTTGTCGCTATCAACGATGAAGAGCTGAAAAGCGGCAGATACTACTCCATCATGTCGGGACGCAGCTATGAAGGAAGCGTATTCCTTGGCTTCAAGCCTCACTCTGTTTTCGTTGAGCATATCAAGGAGCTGAACATTCCTATGGTCGTTCTTGACAACAATGTTGAGTGTCCTATGGTTGCAAGAGTTGGCTGCGACAGCGCAGACGGTATAAAGCAGGTTGTCCGTTATCTTTACGCAAAGGGGCATAATAAAATCGGTTTTCTTGGCGGCGAGTCTGACAGCATTGTTACGATTGAGCGTAAGGACGCTTATTCGCAGACGCTCAGGCAGCTTGGACTTGAGGAAAATCCAAATGCGGTCAAATACGGATATTTTTCGGGCAAGGGAACCAAAAAGCGCATACTTGAAATCGCTGAAACGGGAGTTACAGCAGTTGTTTGCGTAAGCGATCTTATTGCCTGCACGGCGGTAAAAGAGCTTATCAAAGCAGGATATAGCGTTCCCGATGACATAAGCGTAACAGGCTATGACAATCTGCCGCTCTCCGAGTATTCGCAGCCGTCTATTACAACTCTTTATCAGAACAGAATACATATAGGTAAAACGGCATTTTTCATGCTTCAGCAGATGAACAGCGGAATCCGTGTTCAGTCGGTAATGCTCAGACCGGAGCTTATTGAAAGGGAATCCGTCAAGGAAATTTGCATAAGAAAACTGCCTGAGGAATAGTCCTTAACGAAAGGAAGGTCACATGAAAAAGACGTTCTTTTCCGCCTTTTCAAAAGCAGTCACCGCCTTAACAGCGGCGGCTGTTCTTTTATCGGGATGCGGAAATGCACAGGAAAACGCAGAAAACAATGCTGCGAAATATGAATACAATCATGAGCTGAATGTCATTGACGACAATTACCGCAACTACTATGAGATTTTCGTGTACTCCTTTTGCGACAGCGACGGGGACGGAATAGGGGATCTTAACGGCGTAACGTCAAAGCTTGATTATATTGCCGACATGGGATTCAACGGAATATGGCTGATGCCAATAATGCCGTCGCCGTCCTATCACAAATACAACGTAAAGGATTATTACGATATTGACCCGCAGTACGGTACAATGGCTGATTTTGAAAGTCTTGTCAGCGAGTGCGATAAGCGTGGAATAAAGCTGATAATCGACCTTGTAATGAATCACACCTCGAAAGAGCAGGAGTGGTTTGCTTCGGCGGCGCAAAGTCTGCGGCAGCAGCCCTGCGGTGCGGCAAAGGACGAGGATTGCTTGAGCGACCCTCTTTGCCCCGACCATAACCCGTATGTCGATTACTATTTCTTCACTGACGAAAAGCCTGTAAACGGCAGCTATTATCAGACCGGCAGCCATTATTTCGAGGCGGTTTTTTCGGACGATATGCCCGAGCTGAATCTGGACAATCCGAATGTGCGGAAAGAGTTTGAAAAGATTGCAAAGTTCTGGCTGGACAAGGGCGTCGGAGGCTTCAGGCTTGACGCGGTAAAGGAATATTTCAGCGGCAGCCCTGAGAAAAACATTAAGGTTCTTAGCTGGTTTATGGATTATTGTAAGTCGGTTGATCCCGACTGCTATGTTGTTGGAGAGGTGTGGGAAAGCTTTACCGCCTACACAAAGTATTATCAGTCGGGAATAGACAGCGTTTTCGGATTTACAATGGCTCAGGAGGACGGCAAAATCGCTAAAACGATGAATGCTTCGGGAGCAGATAACTCCGTGAAATCATTTGCTCAGGCGATGACTATCGTGGAAACAAAGCTTGCTTCGTTCAGCGATACGGCTATTGACGCTCCGTTTATCGGCAACCATGATACTAACCGCGCAGCAGGCATTTTGCGTTACGATTTAACCAAGATGAAAGCTGCGGCAGGCTTGCTGCTTACAATGTCAGGCTCGCCGTTTGTATACTACGGAGATGAAATCGGATTAAGCGGCAGCGGACGTGACGAAAATAAACGCGCGCCGATGATATGGGACGAAAGCGGCAGCGGACTTACCTACGGACCTCCTAATATGGAACGGCAGGAAAACCGCTTTGAAAGCGTTGAAGCCCAGCTTGCCGATGAAAATTCGCTGTTGAATTATTACAAGCGCGCGCTTCGAATCCGAAACGAAAATCCATGTATCGCCAGAGGAAAAACAGAAGTAATAAACATTACCGGACAGGATATTGCCGCCGTTCGCCGCACTTTTGATGATGACAGTATAGTTATAGTATATAACTACTCTGACGAAGAAAAGAGCATTTCCGACGAGCTTCTTGATCTTGAAAATTCGCAGATAAGAGGCTATCTTACGGTGGATTCGGAGCAGGAAGTAACTCTTGGCGAAAGCCTTGTAATGCCGCCGTACAGTATTGCGTTTTTAGTTGCCAAATAAATCAGAAAGGACAGCCGATTCATGAAGAAACTACCTGATTTTGATGAAATTGACAGAAAATTTGCTTACAGCGGGAAGCTTGGCGCGATTTATACCCGTGAATCAACGGAGTTTCGCGTATGGTCGCCAACGGCCGATAAAATTCAGCTGAAGCTGTACCGCAGCGCTGAATCGCCATCTCCTTATTCCTCTGTGGCAATGAAGAAAAACGACGGTGTTTGGAGCGCAGCCGTCAAGGGAAATCTGCACGGCACTTTCTACACATACAGCATAACCTTCGGCAGCGTGACTCGTGAAACCATTGACATTTATGCAAGGACGGCAGGAGCGAACGGCGTTCGCGGCATGGTTGTTGATTTGCAGGAAACAAATCCGGACGGCTGGGGAAAAGCGGCGCCCGTAACGCTTGAGGACTACACCGATGCTGTTATTTACGAGCTTCACGTCCGCGATTTTTCTTCCGATGAAAGCGGAAATTTCAAGTTCAGAGGCAAGTTTAAGGCGTTCACAGAAAGCGGAGTTACAAACAAATTCTGCGACAGCATTGGACTTGATTATATTGCGGATTTGGGCGTTACCCATATTCACCTGCTGCCTGTTTTTGACTATCAGACGGTGGACGAATCCGACCCGAATGCGGGCTTTAACTGGGGCTATGACCCGCTTAACTACAATTTGCCCGAGGGCAGCTACTCCACCGACCCGAACGACGGCATATGCCGCATAAAGGAGTTTAAAGAGCTTATTCTGGCGGCGCACAAAAAAGGCGTGGGAGTTATTATGGACGTGGTTTACAACCACACATACAGCATGGAAAATTCTCCGTTTACAAAGACGTATCCCGATTATTATTATCGGCACAACAGCGATGGTTCGGTTTCTGACGGCTCTGCCTGCGGAAATGAATTTGCAAGCGAGCGGGAAATGGCAGGCAAGTTCATCTATGACAGCCTGTGCTACCTTGCGGAGGAATACAAGCTTGACGGTTTCCGCTTCGACCTTATGGGACTGCTTGATATTAAAACCCTTAATCGCTGCGCAGAAGCGTTAAGAAAAATAAATCCGTCGATAATTCTGTACGGCGAGGGCTGGACAGGCGAGGATTCTCCTCTTGACGAAAGCCTGCGCGCCATGAAGTCGGAGGCGAGAAAGCTGCCGCAGTTCGCCATGTTTTCCGATGATTTCAGAGATGGCGTAAAAGGCTCTGTTTTTTACGAACAGGAATGCGGATATGTAAACGGAAAAAGCGGAAAAAAGCAGACCGAGCTTATGAAATCGGTAATTTCCGGCGGAATATATCGCTGTGATGTTGACAGGGACGACAGCCTGTGCTGGACGGATAAACCTCAGCAGGCGGTAAATTATGTTGAAGCCCATGACAATCTGACGCTTTATGATAAGCTGAAATGCTCAATGCCGGACGAGCCTGAGGAAAGAATAATCGCTGCAGACAAAATGGCGGCAGCGCTGGTTTTCTTTTCGCAGGGTATCCCGTTTATCCAGGCAGGGCAGGAGTTCCTGCGCAGCAAGCCCGACGAAAACGGCGGCTTCGTTCATGACAGCTACAATTCCCCCGACAGCGTGAACAGCCTTAAATGGAACGATATTACCATTAACCGAAGCATTGTCAATTATTATAAAGGATTGATTGCGCTCAGAAAGCATTTTCCGCAGCTGAGAATGAGGAACGCCGATGAAATTCGTGAAAAGATAAAGTACGAGGATTGCAAAGGCGGATTAACGGTTCACATTGATAATCTGATTTTCTGCATAAATCCAACGGATAAAAAAATCAGCTATGATACAGGCGGCACAGCAAAGATTTATGCTGACGGCAGAAAAGCCGAATTGAAGCCGCTTTACACTGTTGATGAAACTATAACAATAAATCCGCACAGTATTGTGCTGGCGGAAATGTAAAAACAGTCAGGGTCACTCCTGACTGTTCAGTGCGTCGAAAAACGTGCCACCGGCACCTTTTTCGAGGATTATGC
>CAKSIR010000067.1 GCA_934462775.1 uncultured Ruminiclostridium sp. | reverse complement strand
AATGTCGGGCGAATGTGAAATAAACGCAACCAGCGGCGACATTGACGTTCAGTTTGACGAGTGGAACGGCGACGTCAGAATTAACCTGATGAGCGGCGATGTAAGGCTGATCGTTCCGGAGGGCTCGGGCGCCGACATACGCTTTGACGGCTTGTCGGGCAGCGTAAAGGCTGACCTTGACGGCAAGAGCGCGTCCGTATCAAGCGGCGGCAGCGCAACGGTTGGCGGCAGCAACGTTCACAAGGTGAACGTAGACGCAACCAGCGGCAGCGTGAAGATTGAGAACAGGTAAAGCTGTTTTCGCAGAAAATGAAAACTCTCTTTCCAAAAGAAGGAGAGTTTTTTCGTTTATGCAGCTCCGCAAAATTTTCTATTGTAATCTGCGGCGAAAAATGATATACTATATTGTATATAATTGTACGCACTCAGAATGGATGATAATATGAAAAAATGGAGCGTAAAGCAAACTGACCCTGCTGTTTCCGAAAAGCTTTCAAGAGAAGTGGGGGAAAACAGGTTTATTTCCGATATACTCGTGGGCAGAGGAATTGTTTCGAGAGAGGATCTTGAGGAGTTCATCAACAGAACCGAGCTGTCCGACCCTTTTGAAATCGCCGATATGGACAAGGCAGTTGAAGCTATACAGACCGCGCTGGAAAACGGCGACAAAATCACTGTTTACGGCGATTACGACTGCGATGGAGTTACTTCAACGGTAATTCTTTACCAGTATCTTCAGACCGTAGGCGGCGAGGTGTCGTGGTATATCCCGACAAGAGAAGAGGGATACGGGCTTAACATTGAGGCAATCGACAAAATCGCCGCAGGCGGAACGAAGCTTATTATCACGGTTGACAACGGAATTTCCGCTCACAAAGAGGCTGAATATATAGCGGAAAAGGGCATGACCCTTATCATAACCGACCACCATCAGGTTCCCGAAACGCTGCCGAACGCTTACGCTGTAATAAATCCGCACAGAGCCGATGATATGTGCTCCTGCAAGAATTTAGCAGGCTGCGGAGTTGCGCTGAAGCTGGTAATGGCGCTGGAGGGCGACTGCGAAACGGTATTCGATATGTACGGCGATTTGGCGGCGATAGGAACAGTCGGCGACATTGTTCCGCTGACGGGAGAAAATCGTGTAATCGTCCGCAGAGGTATTGAAAATCTCACGCAGGACGATGAAATATACAGTGACAACGCAGGTCTGATGGCGCTGCTGAAGGCGGCGAAAATGGACGAGTACGAGCTTAATTCCACCGCTCTTGCTTTTGGCGTCTGCCCGAGAATAAATGCGGCGGGACGGTACAACGACCCTAAGCACGCAGTGGATTTGTTCCTTTGCGAGGATTACAGTCTTGCCAAAACAAAGGCTGAATACCTGAACGAGCTTAACGCGTTAAGGCAGAAAACCGAGCTTGACATACTTTCGCAGGCGGAAAAGCAGATCGCCGAAAATCCGACGCTGCTTAACAGGCGGGTCCTTGTTGTGGCAGGGGACAACTGGAACCACGGCATTATCGGCATAGTTTCCGCAAGGCTGCTCCAAAAATACGGCAAGCCGAATCTGGTGATTACCGTTGAGGGGGAAAAAGCGCGCGGCAGCGCAAGAAGCGTAGAGGGCTTTTCGCTTTATAAGCTTCTTGACAGCTGTTCGGATTTGCTGACTAAATTCGGCGGTCATACAAAGGCGGCGGGCTTCTCCATAGACGCTGACAAAATAGAGGAATTCCGCAGCAGGATTTACAGATACACCGAGGAAAATTATCCGTCAATGCCCGCAGACGTTATCTGCGCGGACGCTGAAATAAAGCCTGCTGATCTGACGGTGCAGAACGTTGAAAGACTGAAATACCTTGAACCTTTCGGAGAGGCAAATTCCGTTCCGCTGTTTTACATGAAGGGGTGTACGCTGAAAACCACAAGAGCGCTGAAAAACGGCAAATACGTTTCGGTTACTGTGGATTTCGGCGGCAGGGAATATAAGGGCGTCTGCTTTTCAAAGACCTTTGCTGATTTCTGGTATAGCGCCGGCTCGAAAATAGACATGATGGTTAATCTTGAGATAAACGATTATGAGGCGACAAAGCAGCAGTATCCCGTAAATCTTAAAATAAAGGAAGTTCGGCTTTCCGACTTCAATCAAGACAAGTTTTTCGCCGCAAAGAACACTTATGAGAGGATGATGTGCGGCGAGAAGGTCGACCCGCGGCTCATGAAGCGGATTGTGCCGGAAAAGCCTGTTATGAAGCAGGTTTACGACATTCTGAGAAAGAACACGGTTCTCTCGGTTGCTGCGGAAATCGCATTCGAGAACGGCATAAATTACTGTATGCTGAGAGTTGTACTTGACGTGCTTGAGGAGTTCGGACTTGTCAGGGTTGACGTTGTACATAATAAGGTTGAGATAATACCCACTTCCAACAAGGCCGATCTTTCAAAATCGGAGTATCTGAAGAAGCTGCGCGTGCTGGCAGAAATTGAGTAAAGAGGTGACGGAAATGGTTTATACCATTGATATGCTGATTGACAGAATTAAATCCGGGGACAAGACCTACGACCTTGATAAAATCAAGGCTGCATACGACCTTGCGGCGGAGGCTCACAAAAACCAGGTGAGAAGCTCGGGCGAGCCGTATATTACCCACCCTGTTGCAGTCGCGAACATTCTCCTTGATTTCTGCATGGATACGGATACGATCGTTGCGGCGCTGCTGCACGACGTGGTGGAGGACACCGATGTTTCCCTTGATACCATCAGGAAAAAGTTCGGCGAGGACGTTGCGCTGATGGTTGACGGCGTTACGAAAATCGGACTTGTTCCGCTGAACACAAAGGAGGAGCAGCACGCCGAAAATATACGCAAGATACTCATGGCGATGTCGAAGGACATTCGGGTAATTATCATAAAGCTTGCGGACAGACTGCACAACATGAGAACGCTCGGCTGCCGTCCTCCCGAAAAGCAGCGCAAGACATCTCTTGAAACAATGAGCTTCTACGCGCCTATTGCTCACCGCTTAGGTATGAGCGGCGTCAAGGAGGAAATGGAGGATCTGGCTATCCGCTACCTTGACCCATACGGCACTAAGGCAATCGAGGAACAGCTGGATATTCACAAGGAACAGCGCGATACGTTCATCGACACTATCAAAGCGCGCATCAGAGAACGAATCAGCGATATTACGCCGCCGCCTGTTATTGAGGGCCGCGTAAAGTCCATTTACTCAATTTACAAAAAGGTGTACATCAAAGGCAAAAGCTTTGACGAAATATACGATATTTACGCAGTGAGGGTAATTGTCCAGACGGTAATCGAGTGCTACAACGTGCTTGGCATAATCCACGATATGTTCAAGCCTATTCCGTACAGGTTTAAGGACTACATTGCAACCCCGAAGCCCAACCGCTACCAGTCCCTGCACACCACGGTTATCGGCAGGGAGGGAATCCCTTTCGAGGTGCAGATAAGAACCCAGGAGATGCACAACACGGCTCAGTACGGTGTTGCCGCCCACTGGAAGTACAAGGCGGGAATCAGCGGCAAGGTCGCGGGAGAAAAGCGTTTTGACTGGATAAGGCAGATTCTCGAGCAGCAGCAGGAGGCTGACGACGTTGAGCAGATAACCGAGGCGATTAAGGTCGACCTTGCGCCGGACGATGTGTATGTATTTACTCCGAAAGGTGATGTAATCACGCTTCCGCAGGGCTCAACGGTAATTGATTTCGCCTATGCGATTCACACTCAGGTCGGCAACAAGATGACGGGCGCAAAGGTTGGCGGCAGAATGGCGAGCTTCGATTACGAGCTGAAAACAGGCGACATTGTGGAGATTATGACCACAAACTCCCCGTCCTACGGACCTAACCGCAACTGGCTCGACATTGTAAAAACCAATGAGGCAAAGGCTAAGATACGCGCATGGTTCAAGCGGGAATGCCGCGAGGAAAACATTGCGGAGGGCAAAACCGCAGTCGAACACGAGTTCAGACGCAACAACATTTTCGCGGACGAAAGCTTTGTGGAGGACGTTGCAAAGCGTCAGCATTTTGATAACCTTGACGACTTCTATGCGGCGGTTGGCTACGGCGGCGTAAAGCTGAGCAAGATAATGCAGAGAGTCAAGGAGGATTACCTTAAACTCCAGAAGCCTGCCGCGCCTGTTCCGGACGCTGAAACGGTGGTTTCGGAAAATGTTGCCAGAAAGCAGGCAAAGGGCGTTATTGTAGAGGGAATCGACAGCTGTCTTGTTCGTTACGCCCAGTGCTGCAATCCGCTGCCCGGCGACGACATTGTCGGCTTTGTAACCCGCGGCTACGGCGTGTCTATCCACAAAAAGGACTGTCTTTCAGCTCAGCGCTCAATGCAGGACCCTGCAAACAAGGACAGATGGGTAAACGCAATGTGGGCGGTGAACGAAAACACCACTTACCGCGCTACAATCGACATTATCGCCGAGGACAGAACGGCGCTTATTGCCGATATTACCACGGCGATTGCAACCAGCAGAATACCGATTCACGAAATAAACGCTCACTTCCTCAAAAACGGCAACGCCAACGTTGTTCTTACAATTGAAATTGCGGGAGTAGACCAGCTCAGCGGCATAATTTCAAAGCTGAAAAAAATTCAGGGAGTAATTACCGCCGAACGCACGGGCAAGATGTGATATGATGTGATATACTATATATAATAGCGAGGAAAAACAATGAAGGTTATAAAACTTACCATGGGCGCCTTTGAAACCAACTGCTACATTGTGGGCAGCAGCGAAGGAAACGCGGCTGTGATTGACCCTGCTGACAGCGCGGACGTGATTCTTGAAGCGCTGGCGCGGAATAAGCTTAACTTGAAAATGATTTTGCTGACCCACGGACATTTTGACCATATCGGCGCCTGCGAGGAGCTTGCGGTTGAAACGGGCGCGGAGGTTTATGTAAATGAAAAGGATAATCAGCTTTTAAGCGACTATGACAAGAACGTGGGAGTGCTGAAAATGTACGTTCCCCAGTCCCATTTCAAGGCGGCGGAGGCTGACAAATTTGTCAAAGAGGGCGATGAAATCCACCTTGACGAAATCACCTTCAGAGTGATGGAAACGCCGGGACATACGGCGGGCAGCGTATGTTACTTTACGGACGGCTGTCTGTTCAGCGGCGACACTCTTTTCAGAGGAAGCATAGGACGTTCCGACAACTATTCGGGAGATCCCGTTGTTCAGCAGAAAACGCTTATGCGGCTGTGCGAAATCCAGGGCGATTATAAGCTATATGCAGGTCACGGCGACGAC
This sequence comes from uncultured Ruminiclostridium sp., assembly GCA_934462775.1. Taxonomy (GTDB): domain Bacteria; phylum Bacillota; class Clostridia; order Oscillospirales; family Ruminococcaceae; genus Ruminiclostridium_E. The sequence goes on along the minus strand of CAKSIR010000067.1, from coordinate 6,773 downwards.
TCCACATTAAAATATGAACAGCACTACAATCCATATCTGGCATGACTGCAGGGAAAGGACAAGAAAATGGCTAACGTAATCAATGAATTTTTAAGCAAGGCAAAGGACGTAACCGATACGGCTGTCCGCAAAAAGGACGAGCTTTATATGCTTTCTAAGCTGAAGCTGAATTTCGTTCAGCTGAACAACGATGTAAAAAACCGCTATGAAGCTCTCGGAAACCGTCTTTATGAAATGTACAAATCAGGCAATGAAAACACAAACGAGCTGCTCGGCATGGTTGATGAAATCGATGATTTATTCAAAAAAATGGCAGAAACTCAGCGCAGAATCGACGAACTGAGCAAGTTTATCTGCTGCCCGAAATGCTCTGCAAAGAACAAGATAGATTCCGTTTACTGCAACAAATGCGGCACAAAGCTGGTTGCAACCGATGAAGCGGTTGAAGAAAACGAAAATCAGCCTGACGTTGACCGATACAACGAGGAAATGGGTATCTGACTTTCCGCTATTTTCAATTCATATAGCCGCCTTTCTCACCAATAATAATATCGGGGCAGGAAAGCCCTGAAAGGAGTTATTATGAGAAAAACACTGGCATATATGACAGCGTCGGCTATTGCGGCAGTTATGATGACTGCTTCGGCAGGCGCGGCAAATATTGTTGAAGGCGCAGAAAATGCGGTTGACGGAGTAATCAGCGGCGCAGAGGACGTTGTTGACGGCGCTGCGGACGGCGCAGAGGAAATTTTAGGCGGCGATACTAACGGCAGCGCAGGCGCAAACGGCGTCAATACAGCGGAATCGGGCGGCGCAGGCATGGTTCCGGGAGCGTCCGGCACAGTAAACAACAGTGCAAACAATAACGCAAACCCAACCACAGGCGTCGGTCTTGCCACAGGCATAACAGCGGCAGGCGCGGCGGCGGTTGCGCTTATTTCAAAGAGAAGAAAATGAAACAAAAAGAATTACGGTAAATCCGACGAAGAAGAAACCGGGATTCCGAAACTGAAAAAATAAACCGAAACAGCCTGAAATTCTCACGAGTTTCAGGCTGTTTTAATTTTTTTTGAATTTTTTTATCCTTGTAAATCCGCTTGCAGAGCCGTTTTGCTAAATTTTCAAAAAAATTTTAAAAAAATATGAAAAAAACTGAAACTTTTTCTTTCCATCTCATGACTACCCCAATGTAAACGGAAAAAACCGTAGGTATTAAACACGGTTAAAGTGTAAAAATCCAATAAATTATGCAACATATTATTTTGTACTTTTTTGTTAGGAAAATACAGAATGCCAATTAAAATATGTGTATAATGACTATTGAATTTTGTATTTTAATAGTGTATAATGCAAAAAGGAATTGCAAAAAGCAATTTCACAAAAACATATTTTTTATGGAGGACAAACAATCATGAAGATGAGAAAACTCTTCGCTGGTGTTGTTGCAGGCGCTCTCGCAGCTACAACATTAGTATCTGCAGCTTCTGCTGCAACAGTTACAAGAACTTCTTCTGGCGCAGGCACAGAACAGGTTTTCACTGTAACATTACCTTACAACTTTGCTAAGACAAACTTTGCTGACGCAGCAAGCTTCACAGTAGGCTTCAGCGGCGACGTTGTTAACGTAGTTAACACAGTTGACACAACAAAGAACAACGGCTGGAAGCTGAACGCTGTTTCCGTAAACGGCGCTAAGACAGACTACAACTATGATGCTGCTTACGGCGTAGGCGCTTCTAAGACAGTTACAGCTGGTCTTCAGAACAACGGCAAGACAATCGCTAAGAGCGATTCCTTAACAAACATCACAGTAACACTCGAATACCTCGGTGTTGGCGATGCTAAGGAAAAGTGGGCATGGAACCTCTGGTATGGTGTTGAAGACAAGTCCGCACTTGTTAAGGCTATCAACAACAGCTTCGGCGCTACATTAGTTGACGCTGCTGGCGCTGCAAACGCACTTTCACACGACGCTATCACAGCTGACAACGTAGTTTACTCTACACGTGCTACATCTTCAAATGTTGGCGGCACAATCGACTTCACAACTAACGACAACAAGTTCACAGTTGCTGAAAAGGCTGTATTAGCTAAGGCTGCTTCTGCTAAGGTAGAAGTTACATTCGAAGCTGCTGCTGGCATCGGTTATGCAACACTTAAGACAGAAGGCGCTAACAACAACGCTGGTTCAACTGCTGTTATCGTAGAAAAGGGTGCTACATCCGCTACATTCACAGTTCCTGTAACAGAAGTTTACAACGCTGACTACGCTTCTTACATCACAAAGCTCACAGTTGAAGGTATCGCTAAGATCAACTCCATCGTATTCACAGTTGAAGACGGTGCTGCTGCAGCTGATGACGACGCTGACGTTGATGACGACACAACAACAGATGACGACGCTGACGTTGATGACGACGCTGACGTAGACGATGATGCTGACGTTGATGACGATACAGACGCTGACCTCGACGACGACACAACAGCTGACGATGACGACACAACAACAGATGACACAACAGACGACGACGCTAACACAGGCGACAGCGACAACGCTGACTCTGCTGACGGCGACAAGAACGTACCAACAGGTGTTGCTCTTGCAGTTGTTCCTGCTGCTGTAGCTGCTGCTGCTGCTATCGTAGCTAAGAAGAGAAAGTAATTAACTCCCTAACAGGTTAACGAAATCAATAAAAAGAGAGCCGAAAGGCTCTCTTTTTTACTTAAACAACATTTATTTTTAGGCGCGCCGGTTTAATCAAAATTTCGATAAACCGCATTATAAGCGCGAGTAATGAAAGTAAAATGATGTAAAATTGCCAAAAATAAAAACAATAATTGTGCAAAAATACAATTGTATATTTGTAGGATTTATTGTATAATTTAATAAGAATTCATTTGAATTCAAAAATTATTTGGAGGATTTTTAAAATGAAGTTAAGAAACATTCTTGCAACATCGGTTGCAGCAGTAGTAGCAGTATCTTCTCTGTCCGTATCAGCTTTTGCTCTCTCAGCAGATGATTACCTTATCGACGGTACAGTATACGTTACAGCTGAAAAGGACACAGAACCTGACTGGTCAGCAGACAGCGGTGTAGCAGTAACAGACGTTTACGGTGTTACATACCACGTAGAATTCAACGCTGACGAAGTTGCTGATGAAGCTGCTTGGATCGGCGGCGGTATCGGAGCTAACTCTGTATCAACAGGCTGGAAGCAGGTTGAATGGGGCAGAAACAGCAAGGAAATCACAGCTGACCTTGAAAACGGTACAATCACATGGTTAAACGACGAACCAATCTTCACAGCTGACGACGCATACGCTCAGTTATGGTTACAGGCTTGGGGCGGTACAGTTACAGTATTAAGCGCAGACATTCTTGGCGCTGACGGTGTTGTTCTTTCAACAGACGACGACGTTGCTGCTGATGACGCTGACGAAGCAGCTGATGATGCTGACGCTGATGCAGATGCAGAAGATGAAACAACAGTAGACAAAGACGATACAGACGCTGCTGACGATGCAGAAGCTGAAGACGACACAGCTGCTGACGAAACAACAGACGAAGCTGCTGACGAATCAACAGATGACACAGCAGCAGCTGCAAACGGCGACAAGACAACTCCTGACACAGGCGTTGAAGGCGTTGCTGCTGTTGCAGGTTTAGCAATCGTTGCTGCAGGCGCAGTTATCATTGCTAAGAACAGAAAGTAATTTCTGACTATAAGGAATAGACGGTCTTCGGATCGTCTATTTTTAATGTAACCTGTTACACGAATTATACATTCTAAATAAAATATTGTAATAAAATTGTACATAAAACATATTGAAAAAATTGATTAAATACGGTATAATAATTACAATAAAGCCCAATAAATGGGCTAATGTATGGAGGATAAAAAAATGAAATTAAGAAAAGTTTTAGCAGGCACAGTTGCAGCAGTTCTTGCAGCAACAACAATGGTTACAGTTGCATCCGCAGAATCCTACAACGGATACCTCGGATTCCAGGACACAGTTTACTCTTTCCGTAACCACTGGACAGAAGCAAGCTACGGTAAGGCAACACCTTACTTCGACAAGGCTATCGTTTGGGGCGGCAACGATCCTGAATCATTCCCTGAATATGAAGATAAGTACGACTACGACATTGACGGCTATGTTCTTGATGCAGACTACACAGACGCTGTAATCACAGGCGACGGTACATACACAGTTTCTATGGAAGGTTTCCCATGGGATCTTGACGGCGCTTCCAGCTTCAACCTTCTCTTCATCAGCACAGATATTCCGCTTGACACAGGCGCTACAATCACAAGCGCTTCCGTTATCATTGACGGTGCAGTAACTGCAACATACGATGAACCTCTCCAGAATCCGGATGATAAGGACTATGTAGGTATTCTGCTTGCAAACATCTGGAACAGCGACCTTGAATCCTATGCAGGCGCTTACCCAACAGAATCTCTTGCTATCGAATTCACAGTTGAAGGTCTCGGCGCTGCTGCTGATACAACAGAAGATGTAGCTGCTGACGACACAGCTGACACAACAACAGATGACACTGCTGATACAACAACAGACGACGCTGCTACAACAGATACAACAGCTGCTGCAACAGGCGATAAGACAACTCCTGACACAGGCGTTGAAGGCGTAGCTGCTGTTGCCGGTCTTGCAATCGTTGCTGCTGGTGCAGTTATCGTTGCTAAGAAGAGAAAGTAATTTACATATTGTAAATAATATCTAAAACGCAATACACTTTTTGTGCAAGTTGTGCAATGTAAACGTATAACTTTGTGCAAAAAGTGTATTGCTTATTTTAGTTCATTACTTTATAATATAGATATAAATTTATATTGGAGGAATTCAAAATGAAGATTTCTAAGATTTTTGCAGGAATCGCAGCTTCCGCAGTTGCAGTTTCCTCAATGGCTCTCAGCGTAGCCGCAGTTGACGCAACAGGTGCAGACGGCGAAGTTGGTATCGCTTTCGCAGGCGGCGACTGGCTCGCTCAGTACTGGTTTGACGGCAAGGAATATGCTTCAACAGCTAATACTGCCGTAATCACAGGCGATGGTACATACACAGTATCAGTTGACGCTGCTGCTGAGTACGAAGACGAAGAAACAGGCGAAATGGTAACAGCTCCCGGAACAACAGACCTTGCTTTCGCAGCTCTCCAGGTTGTAAACGGCGAGACACTCTTCCCAGGTATGGTTATCACAATCGACTCTGTTAAGTTCGACGGCGTTGAAGCTACATTAAACGGCACACCTTACACTTCTTCCGATGATGAGGTTACAACAAGAGTTAACCTCTACAACGAATGGGTTACCGACATTCCGGAAGATGCAAGAACAGCTGACGGTTTAGCTGCTGACGCTACACCAACTTCACTTGACAAGGCTATTGGTGCTTGGGAAACAATGGAAGTAACATTTACAGTTACAGGCACAGGCGCTGCTGACGATGCTGCTGCAGATGATGTTGCTGCTGATGATGACGCTGCTGCTGACGAAGCAACAGACGATACAACAGCTGATACAACAACAGATGACGCTGCTACAACAGATACAACTGCTGCAACAGGCGATAAGACAACTCCTGACACAGGCGTTGAAGGCGTTGCTGCTGTTGCTGGTTTAGCAATCGTTGCTACAGGTGCAGTTATCGTTTCTAAGAAGAGAAAGTAATTTAACCTGAACTAAATAAAAGACGGTTCGTATGAGCCGTCTTTTTATTTTTTATAACTATAATTCATCGCATTCTATGTAAAATATACTTGACATTATGTCAATAATATGCTACTATAATGTCAGAGGTGATCTGATGGCGAAAAATCTCCGAATTAAGGCTGCCAGGGCTGCGCTTGATATGTCACAGAACGAGCTTGCGAAAAAAGCAGGCGTTACCCGACAGACTGTCAGCGCAGTAGAGAACGGCGACTATAACCCGACTATAAAGCTTTGCATTGCTATTTGCAAGGCGCTTGGCAAAACATTAGACGAACTTTTTTGGGAGTGAGGTAGAGAGATGAGCTTGAAATCCTTTGACAAATTCTGTGAAAAAATGATTCTCAGCGAACCGAAATCAGAGAAAGCGATATTTGACGAAAGGCAAAAAATTGTCCGCAGTCGGTTGACTACGGAAGCGCTTATAGTATATGCTTTTTTGAGCGCTGTTGACGTTCTCATAATGGATACTGCATATCAGTGGTGCGAAAGCCATTTCGCAACCTTAGTTTTGGCAGCAGCGGTAAGCCTTATGTGGTGGACAATACGATGTGCGGCTAAAGGCGTTCTCTTTGGAGTAAACGGCACGTTTTCCATGAGTTATGTGGGCGCCATGTGGATAGGTTTAGGTCTTTGCGAGATTGTAAATGAGATTTGCAAAATAGAGTATCTTTATAAAGACGGCATGATTGCAGAAAGTCTTGTTATATTAGTTTCATTTGGATTATTTGCGGTTTGCGGTGTTATAAACTTGATAGTGGCAAGCGTTGAGAATAAGCGGTGCAAAAAAGAAAACGAATAACATAAAAATCCCCTTAGATTTCTCTAAGGGGATTACAGACTGTCGAAAAAGTCAAATTTAAAGTTTAGGTCAAGCCTTTTCAAAGGCTTGCAGATTCCAAAGGCAGAGCCTTTGGTCGTCCTCCGCAGAGGATGAAATTCCCTTTGTAAAGCGCTTTTTTGCAGGGGTGTGGGGCACTTTTTTCAAGAAAAAAAGCGCCCCACAAGTGAATAATTTTCACAACAAAATCCTCG
>CAKSIR010000066.1 GCA_934462775.1 uncultured Ruminiclostridium sp. | reverse complement strand
CGGAAGATTGTCAAGTGGTTTTAATCGCCGGATTAAAATTTCTCCACCGGATTTGTTTCCGTTTTTGTGATTTTTCCCGCTCTCTTTCGAGTGCTTTGCTATTATATCATGGATTTTGACAATTGTCAACAAAAAAACCAACGTGATTTTTACTAAGTTTTTTCCTCTTTTTTACCCTTATTTGCACTTTTTCAGTTTGGGCTGTAACCCATTTCAACTAATTGTATCGTTCATATTTTACCATACAAGTTGTTGTTTATTCATACCTATTAAAATATATACAAATGCGCCCTTTATTTAATTTCACATTAGTGCTATAATATTCATATCACTTTACGGAGGTATCGTATGAACATTGCTATCTGTGACGATATACCGTCAGCAAGGGCGGAGCTTATTGGCTATATAAAAAAATACTCTCTTTCTACCGCCACCGAGTTTGAGATAAAGGAATACCCGTCAGGCGACAGTCTGCGCAAAAGCTTCATTAAAGACCGCAGCGCCGATCTTGCCTTTCTTGATATATATATGGAGGGGACCAACGGCATGGAAACCGCCAGACTGCTTCGCTCGGGCGGGTTTAAGGGTGAAATCGTCTTTACGACCACCAGTACCGAGTTTGCCCTTGACGGGTACACAATCGCCGCCGCGGGCTATCTTGTAAAGCCTTACACCTATGAGCAGTTTCTTGTGGCGATGAACACGGTTTGTTCAAGGCTTTCCAACACGCTGAAAAATCTTGAGGTAACGGTTGACCGCATTTCAAGGAAAATCCCCTACCGCGACATTATGTATATCGAAAGCGACGGCAGATACGGAATTATCAGGACTGCCGACGAGCGCATAAAAACCCATCTTACTCTCAAGGAGCTTGAGGCAATGCTCTGTACCGAGCCGTATTTCATGCGCTGTCACAGGTGCAATATTGTAAACCTCAACCACATAGCTGCTCCAACCGCCGAATATATCCTCATGAAAAACGGCGAGCGGGTTATGATAAATATCAAGGAAAATCTGAAAATCAGACAGCAGATTGCGGATTATTTCTTCAGTCTGACGAAAGGAATCTGACATGAGCGAGGCTTTTGTATATTCACTGCGTTTTTTTATATCCGCTTTCCCGTACGGACTTATGTTTCTTGTCCTTTTTGACAAATTCAGGCGTTTCCGTTCAGTGGTACAAACGCTGATAGTCATTGGAGCAATACTGATTCCGAGCATTGTTATCGGCATAGCGGCGGCGGCAGGCGGCGTAACCGAAATAAGCTACAACTTTTTCGGTGCAGGCTCGGGCGTTACTCTTGCGGCGTTGGGCTGGCTTTCGCTGAAAAAAATGCGCGGTCGTCTTTACTCGTATGTTGCACTTTTAATTATGCAAATAGCAATTTTCGTAAACGGAACAATGATTTATCTGCAAACCCTTACCGACAAGGGGCATTTTCTGTACTGGATACTCTACCCCTGCGCTTATATTGTGCTTGTTCCGATGACAATCACGCTGCGCAAGCTGGTTGAGCCTCTTATCTGCGAGTACGCAACTCACCCTCTCTGGCTCAAGCTGTCAATCCCCGCCTCCATCTCCACCTTTTCAATGTTCTGCTACTTCAACTACGCTATTCTTGAGCGCCGCGATTTTGAGCTGTGGGTGCTGCTTGTTTTCCTGCTGATTGCAACCTCGCTGATTTCGGTAAACATGGTTGCACTCGGCGTTGTCATTGACGCCATACGTTCCGAGGAATACAAAAGTCAGCTGAAAACCGCCGACCAGCTTCTTGAGCTGCAAAAAACCCAGTACCGCCTTATTACCGAAAGCATCGAAAGCGCCAAGCGCGCAAGACACGACCTGAAGCATCAGCTTACCGTTATCGAGGGGCTGATAAACGAGGAAAGCTCCAGCGAGCTTGTAAGCTGCGTAAACGAGTTCAAAAAAACAATGCCGCCCGAAATGGACCGCAAGCTGTCGGACAGCTACGCAGCCAACTGCATTGCAGGCGAATACGCTCAGCGCGCGGTCAGGGAGGACGTTGACTTCGAGGCAACGCTGCTTATCGGCGAGCAATCCACCCTTACCGACCTTGAAATTGCGATTATGCTTGGAAATTGCCTTGAAAACGCCTTTGAAGCGGTTTCAAAGCTGCCAAAGGAAAAGCGCCGCATAAGCGCCAACTCCACCCGAAACGGAAATATGCTCACCTTCGTTGTCAGCAACGCCTACGACGGTGCAGCCAAAACCAACGTTTTCGGCGCGTTCCTGTCGCGGAAAAGGGAGTATAAGGAAATCGGAATCGGGCTTGACTCCATACAGCGTATTGCCGAAAAGCACGGCGGCGTAATGAAAATCGAGCAGGATAAGGAACGGTTTACCGTTTCGGTAATGCTGAACGTGTTTTGAAAAATCCCTGAGATATTCTCAGGGACAGACTGTCGAAAAAGTTAATTTAAAAGTTTTCGTCCACCTTTTTCAAAAGGTGGTGGGTACTTAGGGCAAAGCCCTAAGCCGTTTTCCGCAGATGACGGAAATTCCCAACATCAGCGTGCTTGCCAATAAATACGTTGACAAACCGCTCCTCCAATGCTATGATTTAACCAATAAAACAGATTACAGGTGACTTTATGGAACTTTCAAACGAACTTTGGTACACAAAACCCGCCGAAAACTGGAACGAAGCATTGCCTGTCGGAAACGGCAGACTTGGCGCAATGGTTTTCGGAGGAACAGGCCGCGAAACCCTCCAGCTCAACGAGGACAGCATTTGGTCGGGAACGCTGAGAACCCGAAACAACCGCTCCGCTCTCAAAAATCTTCCGAAAATAAGGCAGCTTATCCGCGAAAAACGCATTGCCGAGGCGGAGGAGCTATACGTCAAGGCATTTGTGGGAACGCCTGGGCAGCAGCGCCACTATCAGCCCTTGGGTGACCTGACCGTTGATATGAAATGCGGCGAATTCGAGAGCTATAAGCGCTCGCTGAGCATTGACAGAGCAGTTGCCGTTACGCAGTGGACAAGCGGCGGCACCAAATTTCGCAGGGAGATTTTTTCCTCCGCCGTTGACAACGTAATATGTGTAAAAATCACAGCCGACAAGCAGGGAGCGGTAAGCTGCGCGGTGGGCATTGACGGCCGCGACGACCATTACGATGTGAACAGCGCCTGCGACGACAGCACCGTTATCTTCTCGGGAAACACCGACTCCGCAGACGGAATCGGCTTCTGTGCGGTTATCAGCGCAGATTCCGACGGCGGCAGCGTTGAAACAGTCGGCAACAGAATTTACGCAGAAAACTGCACGGCGGTTACAATTGTCATTTCCGCAAGAACCTCGTTCTACATGAGCGACTACGAAAAAGCCGCGCTGAACGACTGCCGAAAGGCGCTTCGCAAAGGCTATGCCGCCATGCTTGCCGACCACATCGCCGACTATCAGAGCCTTTATAACCGCGCCTCGCTTATTCTTGAGGACGACAGCGGCAGAAAGCAGCCGCTGCCTACAAACGAGCGCCTTGAAAAGCTCCGCGGCGGAGAAATTTCCGACAGCAAGCTCACCGAGCTTTACTGGAATTTCAGCCGTTATCTGATGATTTCGGGCAGCAGACCCGGTACGCTGCCGCAAAATCTTCAGGGGATTTGGAACAAGGATATGTGGCCTGCGTGGGGCAGTAAATACACCATAAACATCAACACCGAAATGAATTACTGGGCAGCCGAGGCGCAGAACCTGTCCGAATGTCACCTGCCCTTGTTCGGCCTTATTGAGCGAATGAGAGAAAACGGCAGGAAAACCGCGCGGACAATGTACGGCTGCGGCGGCTTTGTCGCTCATCACAATACCGATATATGGGGCGATACCGCGCCGCAGGACGTGTGGATTCCCGCAACGCTGTGGCCTATGGGAGCGGCTTGGCTCTGCCTGCACATTTTTGAGCATTACAGCTTTACGGGCGACAGAAAATTCCTCGCCGAAAAGTATGATACGCTGAAGGAGGCGGCGGAGTTTTTCGTTGATTACCTTACCGAAAACGAAAACGGCGAGCTTGTAACCTGCCCGTCCGTTTCTCCCGAAAATGTGTACATTGCCGCAAACGGCGCGAAAGGCTCGGTCTGCGAAGGACCTACAATGGACACCCAGATAATCAGAGAGCTTTTCGGCGCGGTTATCAGAAGCAGCGAAATTCTTGACGCCGACCGAGAGTTTGCGGAAAAGCTGAAAGCACTTTCCGCAAGGCTGCCGCAGAACAAAATCGGCAAATACGGTCAGATAATGGAATGGGCGGAGGATTATGATGAAGCCGAGCCCGGCCACCGCCACATTTCCCAGCTTTTCGGGCTGTATCCCGCGGACCAGATAACCTGCCGCCATACTCCCGCCCTTGCCAACGCCGCAAGAGCGACCATAGAGCGCCGACTTTCCTACGGCGGCGGCCACACAGGCTGGTCAAGAGCGTGGATAATCAATATGTGGGCAAGGCTGCTCGACGGTGAAAGGGTTTACGAAAACATAAACCTGCTGCTCACTCACTCCACCAACAACAACCTGCTTGACAGCCATCCGCCGTTCCAGATCGACGGCAATTTCGGAGGCGGCGCAGGCATAACCGAAGCCCTGCTCCAAAGCCACTCGGGAGAAATAAGCCTGCTACCCGCACTTCCTGCGGAATGGAAAAAAGGCGAATTCAGCGGGCTTGCGGCAAGAGGCGGCTTTGAGGTAAGCGCCAAGTGGAGCGGCGGCAGCCTTAAATCGGCGGAAATACTGTCAAGGTGCGGAAATAAATGCAGAATTTACAGCCTTGTTCCGCTAAAAATAAACGCCGACAGCATTACCGTCAGCGAAAATGTCTATGAATTTGAAACAGTCAGCGGAATGAGATACAGTATTGAAAGAGCGAATTAAGAGGCTGCCCTAAAAACGCCTTTAAACGAAAAACACCTGTGCCAAAACACAGGTGTTTTCCTTTAATTTACCTTAAAATGAACAGGTATTCCGTTGCGCATTTTAACGTTTACTTCCCCCTGAATAAGCGGCAGGAAGTACCTTATTGCCTCGTCGCGCACATTGTTCTGCCTTGGGTTGAGCCACTCCGCAGGCAGCTTTTTCTCCTTGTTGGCGATTTTGTCAGCCGAAACGCTTTCAATAGTAACCGTGTACGGCATATCGCTTATGCGGTGGAAAATCATTACCTTGCCCGTTTCTCCCTCAAGGGCTGCGGAAAGTCCTGCCGCACCGATTGCCATTGCCTCGTCAATGTCCGTCTTTGAGCAGATATGGGAGGAGCATCGCTGCATTACGTTAAGCTCGATTGAACGAACCTTGCAGCCGATTTCGCTCCTTACGATATTTTCAAGGCACTTACCTATTCCCGATAGGTACTTGTGACCGAAATTGTCCGTTACGCCCGACTGATAAGAGCCGTCCGCGTCCTCCGAAGCAAGCTCAACGCCCTCGGAAACAGCCACTATAACCGCCTTATGCTTAGCCATTTCTCTGCGCACGTCCTCAAGGAAACGCTTCCTGCTGAACTCAGCCTCAGGCAGATAGATAAGGTGGGGCGCAATTTCACCGTTTGCGCGCAGCACACAGGTAGAGCCTGCCAGCCAGCCAGCGTGCCTGCCCATTATTTCAACGATTGTTACCGACTCAACGCTGTAAACCGAGCTGTCACGGATAATCTCCTGAACGCTGGTTGCAACGTACTTGGCAGCCGAGCCGAATCCCGGAGTGTGGTCGGTGCAGGTCAGGTCGTTGTCGATAGTTTTCGGAACGCCCATTACGCGAATATCAGAGCCTTTCGCCTTCAGATATTCGGACAGCTTCATAACCGTATCCATTGAATCGTTGCCGCCGATGTAGATGAAAATGCCTATTCTGTGCTTTTCAAAGCAGTGGAGAATAGTTTCATAAACCGATTCGTCCTTTTCAACAGGCGGCAGCTTGTATCTGCACGAGCCTAAAACCGTTGAGGGAGTAAGGCAAAGCAGCTCCATATCCTCGTTGGTTTTGATTACTGTTTTAAGGTCAACGAGGTCGTCGTTGATAATTCCCTCGATACCGTTTATTGAGCCGAAAATCGCGTCAATTTCCGTTGTTTTGAAGCACTGTCTGACAACTCCTACCAGGGACGCATTGATTGCGCAGGTAGGACCGCCCGATTGAGCCACTGCAATATTCATTTATCAGTTTCCTTTCAGTATGCGTTATACTAATATTGTAACATATGTAACGTCAATTTACAAGCTTTGTGAAAATTTCGTTACATTCGGAAAAGTAAAGGATTTCAGCGTAAGAATATTTGTAAATAACTACATGAAAACATGAAAAACCGACAGCCTTAAGCCGTCGGTTTCGTTTATTCGTTTGAATTGGTCTGGTTGACGTAGGTTTTCAGAATGTCCTCCGCAACCTCGCGCTGGGTTTTGCGCAGGTCCATTGCCTGCTTCTGAATGTAGCGGTGAGCCTGCTCCTCGGTAAGCTTTAAATACTGGATAAGACACGCCTTTGCGCGGTTTACGATTTTCAAATCCTTAAGCTGCTGCGAAAGCTCTTCCTTTTCAGCGCTGAGCTTGCTCATGCTTTCCTTGGCAACGGACGCAAACCTGATCGCCTGAGCGAGAGCCGATTTGTTGAACGGTCTGCCTATAACGAAAGCGCCCGTAAACCGCAGCTTTTTCTGCACCTCGTCTGCAATTTCGCCCTTTGCAAGAACGATTATCGACGCATCCGTCCTGTCCTTCAAATCTGCCACCAAATCAAGCCCGAACTCATCGCTGAGTGGCGTTGACACGATGATAACGTCAAACATCCCTGCGTCAATGGCTCTCATTCTTATGCCGTCCGTCAGCGTAACTATTTTGCAGTCAAACTCTATAAGAAGCTCGGAAAGGCTGTCACACACCTGCTGATTTTTTGCCGCAATCAGTATTCCTTTCATGTAACCGCCTCCCCTTATTGTCAGTTCTGAGTGTAAAGCTGTTTGTACGGGCTTGCCGTATTTGGTACAAGCTTGTAGAATTTGCTCTTGAGCAGCTCTGCGGAATCGCCGCCGAAGTTCTTTACATATTCGTCAACGTACTTCTTTATTCCCGCCTTGTCGGCGTCGGTTGCTTCCTCGCAGATAACCTGCTTAGGTAGTCCCAGCGGAGCCGTTTCGCTTCTGATGAACATTTTGCCGCCGTGCATACCTGTCGCACAGAACGAGCCTACCGGGCAGCCCTTTGCGCCTATGCCCAAAACGATAAGTATTCCGCCCGCCTGATATTCGCCGAGAAAGTCGCCGACCTTGCCGCCGATAACGATTGTGGGAAACAAATCCTTGTATTCCTTCATGTGGATACCTACGCGGTAGCCTGCGTTGCCCTGAATGAAGATTTTGCCGGAGCGCATTGCGTAGCCCGTTGTATCGCCGCAGTTGCCGTGAACAATGATCTCGCCGTCGTTCATTGTGTCGCCGATAGCGTCCTGAGCGTTGCCCTTAACAATGATTTTGCTGCCGTTAAGATAAGCGCCGAGCGCGTTTCCGGGGATTCCCTCAACAGTAATCGTTTTTCCGCTTGTACCACAGCCTATGTATCTGTGACCTAAAGTATTCTTAACCGTTACCGATTTTGAGCCGCTTGTTCTTATAAGCTCGTTTACATCGGCATATTCCATGTTTTCAGCATTGATAACCATTCTGCACCCTCCAATCAGCCGCGTATTCCCGCAAGCTTTTCTTCTCGTCTTGCCTTGCCGAACATAAGCATCTGCGGCTTTTCCTTAAGCACTTCCATGTCAACCGTGTCAAGGGGAATCTGCTCCTTGATAAGGGAGGTGTAAATTCCCGCTCTTGCAACGTCGCCCATGAGGATATATCCCTTCAGCTTTCCGTCCCTGAACACCAGCTTTTTGAAGGTTGTACCCTCCGACTGAACAAATTCCTCGCCGTCATAGGAGCCTGCCGAAATAATGTGCAGACCGTAGAAGCCGATAGCGTTCATCGGAATTGCATTAAGGTAGTGCGTTTCCTGTCCTGCCATGTTCTTTCCCGCAACCTCGCCCTGCATGAACGCGTTGGGAAGAAGCGCGAGAATCTTATTGCTGTCTGAAGAAATATCGTAGCTTACCGTGCAGTCGCCTGCCGCGTAAACGTTGGGCAGCGATGTAAGCTGTGTATCGTCTGTGATAATTCCGCGGTCAACCTTGCCGCCTGCTTCCGAAACAAGCTCGGTGTTCGGTCTTACACCTACTGCAAGGATAAGCACGTCAAAGTCAACGGTTTCGCCGTTTTTAAGCAGCACTGATTTATCCTCGAACTTTTCGGCGCTTGTTCCGAGAATGAACCTTGTGCCTTTGTCCTCAATCCATTTCTGCATTATCTGACCTGCTCTGACGTCAAGAATTGACGGAAGAATTCTATCCGCAAGGTCGACAACCGTAACGTCAGCCTCCATATAATGGAGCGCCTCGGCGGCTTTAAGCCCGATAAGACCTGCGCCGATAATCAGCACCTTTGTGCCTTTTTTGACCTTTTTCCTGACTTCCTTTACGGAATCCCATGTCATGAAGGTGAACTTGTTCTTTACCTTATCAAGACCCTCCATCGGCGGAACGAACGGCTTGCTGCCTGTTGCCACCATAAGCTTATCATACTGTAATTCTTCTCCATCGTCAAGTACTACGGAGGATTTATTTATTTTTGTTACCCTTTTTCCAAGCTTTGTTTCTACTTTATTCTTTTTATAGAAGTCCTTGTCGCGGTAGTACATATTCTTGTCCTCTACCTTGCCCTGAAGCCAGTAGCTTATAAGCGGTCTTGAATATGTATGATGCTTTTCGTCTGATATTATTGTAATGCTGCCGTCCTTGTCAACCTCTCTTATACCCTGAACAGTACCGATTGCTGCGGCGGAATTACCGATGATAACATACTTTTTCATTCTCTTTCCTCCAGTACAATAGCTTTGTTCGGGCAGCCCTTTACGCAGGCAGGCTCGCCGTCTGATGTTGAAATGCAAAGGTCGCATTTTTTGATTACCTTGCTGTCGCCGCCTACGACGATACAGCCGTAGGGACATGAGAGAACGCAGGTGTAGCAGCCAACGCAGCGGCTTTCGTCACAGACGATAACCCCGTCCTTTTTGGAAAGAGCGCCTGTTATGCAGCCTTTTACGCAAAGTGGATTGTCGCAGTGGCGGCACTGAACGGCGAAATTAACGCCGCTGCCCTCCTCGACGGTAATGCGCGGAACAGGCTTTTTGCCGTTTGAAAAGGCCTTGACCATGTTAGGCTCGCCGCTGTGCGCGGCAGCGCAGTAGAACTCGCAAAGGTGACAACCAAGGCACCAATCCTCATTAACATATACTTTTTTCATAATGCTGCTCCTTATTCTCCCGCATGGGCAATACCCAGTATTTCAAGTTCCTTTTCGCTAAGACCGACGCCTCTCAGCATAAGTCTGTTGCCTCTGAGGGCTTCAACGGAGTTGATACCCATACCGCCCATCATCTCCTTGATTTCGTGATCCCACGCGTGAACAAGGTTTACAAGGCGCTTGTACGCAATTTCAGGATTAAGACGCTTTACAAGGTCGGCTCTCTGAGTAGCGATACCCCAGTTGCACTTGCCTGTCTGGCAGCTTCTGCAAAGGTGGCAGCCCATAGCAAGCAGTGCGGCTGAACCGATATAAACGGCGTCGGCGCCAAGTGCGATAGCCTTTACAACGTCGGCGGAGGAACGAACCGAGCCTGCAACCACAACGCTTACCTCGTTTCTGATTCCCTCATCGCGCAGACGCTGGTCAACGCTTGCAAGAGCAAGCTCAATCGGAATACCCACGTTGTCGCGGATTCTTGTGGGAGCTGCGCCCGTGCCGCCTCTGAAGCCGTCGATTGCGATAATATCCGCGCCGGAACGTGAAATACCGGAAGCGATAGCTGCAACGTTATGTACGGCGGCAATTTTTACGATAATGGGCTTTTTGTATTCGGTAGCTTCCTTAAGGGAGAATACCAGCTGTCTTAAGTCCTCGATAGAGTAAATGTCATGGTGCGGAGCAGGTGAAATTGCGTCTGTTCCCATAGGAATCATTCTTGTTCTTGAAACGTCCTCAAGGATTTTCGCACCGGGAAGATGTCCGCCGATACCCGGCTTTGCGCCCTGTCCCATTTTGATTTCGATAGCGGCGCCTGTTTCAAGGTAATCCTTGAATACGCCGAAACGTCCCGACGCAACCTGTACTATTGTATTCGGACCGTACTTGTAGAAGTCTTTGTGCAGACCGCCCTCGCCGGTGTTGTAGTAAATTCCAAGCTCCGTTGCGGCTCTTGCAAGGGATTCGTGAGCGTTCTTGCTGATTGAGCCGTAGGACATTGCGGAAAACATTATCGGCGTGTCAAGCTCTAATGTAGGGGTTGACTTTGTATTGACCTCGCCGTTTTCGTCAAAGGTGATGTGGGAGTGCTTCTTGCCGAGGAAAACCTTTGTTTCCATCGGTTCGCGGAGCGGGTCGATAGGCGGGTTTGTTACCTGAGAAGCGTTCAGCAGAATCTTGTCCCAGTAAACGGGATACGGCTTCGGGTTGCCCATTGAGGAAAGAAGAACTCCGCCTGTTTCAGCCTGCTTGTAAACCTCGGTCATCGTTTCCTGAGACCAGTTTGCGTTAGGTCTGAACTCGTTTTCGTTGGGCTTTATTTTCAGCGCTCTTGTAGGACATAGAGAAACGCATCTCTGACAGTCCACACAGCTCATATCGTTAGCGCACATCATATCTAAATCGGGATCGTAAAAATGCACCTCGTTTGCGCACTGTCTTTCACAGACTCTGCACTTGACGCAGCGGTTCGGATCTCTGATTACCTCGAAAAGAGGATTTATGTAATTAACCGGCATTTCAGTATCTCCTTACTTCTTGTTGTTCAGTGTTACGATAATCGGTTCGCCGCCCCGCGGTGACCAGATTCTGTCAACATCGGGACAGATAGCTCTGATTGCGCACTCCTCGCTGGCAACGTAAACCATATCGCCCTTTTCCGCGGCAACCATTGAACGCAGCTTTAGTCTGTCGTTCAGCGCCATGATACCGCCGTCAAATCCAAGGATTATGGAGAACGGACCTGTAATAAGCAGCGACGAGAAAATGTTTCTGAAGTAAATCAGCTTTTCCTTTTCTTTTTCGCTGTACTTGCCCGATTCAATCTCGCTCCAGAAAGGAGCTGCAATAATCCTTGCAATATCTTCAAGGGAAAGTCCCCGTCTTCTGTTAAGGAAGTCGATAATGTAGGTGATTACCTCGGTATCTGTAAGCAGATTGCACTTGTAGCCGTACATTTCGATAAAGCGTCTGTTGGCGTCGTAAGAAGAAATTTCGCCGTTATGCACTATTGTATAATCAAGCAGCGCGAAAGGATGAGCGCCGCCCCACCAGCCGGGCGTATTTGTAGGATAGCGTCCGTGAGCGGTCCAGGCGTAGCCTGCGTATTCCTCAAGTCTGTAAAACTCGCCTACGTCCTCGGGAAAACCTACCGCCTTGAATACTCCCATGTTCTTGCCTGAGGAGAAAACGTACGCGCCCTTGATTGCGTCGTTGATTCGGATTACGCATTTAGCAACGAATTCCCTTTCGTCAAGCTGGCTTTCCGCAAGCTTTGTCGGCAGCGGAGTAAGGAAATAACGCCAGATAAGCGGCTCGTTGGTAATGTTTTTATGCTTTCTTGTAGGGATTCTTGACAGGTTCACAACGTCAAAATGTCTGTCAAGAAAAGCCTCGGTTTCAACCCTGCTTTCGTTGTTGTCGTAGAAAATGTGGAAAGCATACTGGTCGGCGTACTCGGGATAAATGCCGTAGCCTGCAAAACCGCCGCCCAAGCCGTTTGAACGGTCGTGCATATAAGAAATTGACTTTACAATCTTGTCGCCCGAAATTCTGTTGCCGTCCCTGCTGATAAAGCCTGAGATAGCGCAGCCTGCGGGGATTCTGACCTGACCCTCTTTTTGTAGCATAAAAGCCTCCTGAAAGTTTAAAATGCTTTTCTTGCATTTGGCATATAATTTTTAACTTAATGCAAAAATTATTCCTATCAGAAAAGCATATTCGTGTTTCTTCCTTGAATACAAGCACATTATAGC
>CAKSIR010000065.1 GCA_934462775.1 uncultured Ruminiclostridium sp. | reverse complement strand
AGTCGGCTTAGGGCGCTGCCCTAAGAACCTGCAAGCCTTTGAAAAGGCTTGACCTAAACTTTAAATTTGACTTTTTCAACGGTCTGTAAACCCCTCTCGTTAATGAGAGGGATTCATTATATTTACCGCAAGAATTGCCGCGCCAAGCACTACAAGCACCACGCCTGTTGCGCGGTTAAGGGTTTTCGCCGATACCTTGTTTGCGATAACCGACGCAATAAGCGCGAACACCAACGTGCTTATAATGCAGACTGTCAGCGCGGTTATGTCAGGCATTCCGCCTATTGCGAAGTGACTTACCGAGCCTGTCAGAGCGGTTGCAGCCATGATGAACACGCTTGTTCCTACCGCTGTTTTTAACTCGTAGCCAAGCACCGACGTCAACACAAGCAGCATCATCATTCCACCGCCTGCGCCGATAAAGCCGCAGATAAAGCCGACCAACGCTCCGCAAAGAACCGAACGCACTGCCTTTTGCTTAGCAGTTGCGTTTTCAAACCTTGCTTTAGGCGCAACAACAGGCTTTACTATGAACTTGACGCCGAGAAGCAGGGTCATTACCGTTGAAAAGCTGCCCATTGCGGCTTTAGGAACAATGCTTGCAATATAGCTGCCCACCATTGTGAAACACAGCACGGCAATCATCATTATTATGCCGTTCTTTATATCAAGGTTTTTGTTCCTGCCATAGGTATAGGCTGAAACCGCGCTTGCCAGCACATCGCTTGCCAAAGCAATACCTACCGCAAGATATGGATCCATGCCAAGAAACGTTATCAGCATAGGACTTATAACAGCCGCCGCGCTCATTCCCGCAAAGCCTGTTCCGAGGCCTGCTCCCAGACCTGCAATTATGTAAATAAGTATTTCCATTATATATTTCCTAAAAAACTCCTGCGAACATAACCGCAGGAGTTTGATTTATTACTTTGTGCCGAAAATTCTGTCGCCGCCGTCGCCGATACCTGGAACAATATACAGATCGTCGTTCAGACCGTCGTCAAGCGCGCCGCAGTAAATTTCAACGTCAGGATAAGCTTCCTGAACTGCCTTTACACCCTCAGGGCAGGCAACAACAACCATAAGCTTGATTGAATGTGCGCCTGATTCCTTAATGTTTTCGATTGCCTTAATAGCGGTCTTGCCTGTGCCGAGCATTAAGTCCATTACGATAACGTCACGCTCCTTGATGTCGAAAGGAAGCTTGCTGTAATAAACATGAACCGAACCGTCGTTTGTTTCGTCATCGCGGCAAATGCCGATATGACCAATCTTTGCGGCAGGAACAAGTGAAATTGCACCCTCAACCATGCCTAAGCCTGCGCGAAGAATCGGAATAAACGCAACCTTACGGCCTGAAATTACGTTTGTTTTTGCAATGGAAATAGGAGTTTGAATTTCAACCTGCTTAAGCGGCAGATCCCTTGTAGCCTCATAGCTCATTAGCATTGCAACCTCGGAAACCAGCTCTCTGAATTCCTTTGAACCTGTGTTCTTGTCGCGGAGAAGCGATACCTTATGCTGTACCAGCGGATGATCGCAAATGTGTAGCTTGTTAGACATTTTATTTGTCCTCCTCTAATTTTTTTATTTTATCAACTCGAACGGCATGACGTCCGCCCTCAAATTCCGTGTTTAAAAATACGTCAAGCAGCTCCGCCGCAAGTCCGGGACCGATTGTTCTTCCGCCCATGCAGATTACGTTTGCGTCGTTGTGAAGCCTTGTGTATTTTGCTGAATACCAGTCGCTGCAAAGCGCTGCTCTGATGCCTTTTATCTTGTTTGCAGCCATGGAAATGCCGATTCCCGTGCCGCAGATCAGCACGCCCTTTTCAGCCTTTCCCGCAACAATTTCCTTACATACCTTTTCTGCAATATCGGGATAATCAACCGGTTCCCCGTTGCAGCCGTAGTCGGTAAATTCGATATTATGCTCCTTAAGGTACTTGATAAGCTCAAGCTTTAATGCATATCCGCCGTGGTCGCAGCCAATAGCTATCATCTTTTAACCCTCTTTCGTTCTCACTGTTTGTTTATTTTAGCCAGTCTTTCACGTTCCGCCTGAGGCAGTCTGAGATAGCTTGGCATAAGCTCCTTTGCCGATATTTCTCTGCCGTTTTCAGCAGCGAAGCAGACGCTTACCGCATTTTGATATTTCAGCGGCGGCGGCGCAAGCCTGATTTTCTCGCCGTTGATTGTTTTGTAGGTAAGGTCGGCGCCGTCGCCTACAAGGAGAATTTCCTCACCGCAGCCTTTAAGCTCCTCTGCAAGCTCAGGAATGAACAGCGCTCTGTCCTCGCATATACGTTGTATATTGCCGTTATCAGCCTTGAAAAGTGCATTATAGACCTGATTGCAGCGCGCGTCCATTACCGCGCAGACAACGCCGTTATGAAGCTGACAGTTATAAGCCATTGCTTCAAGGGACGAAACCGCAATGCACGGCTTATTTGCCGCAAAGGCAATGCCCTTTATGGCGGAAACGCCTATCCTTAGCCCCGTAAATGAACCCGGACCGTTGGAAACAGCCAGCGCGTCAATGCTTTCAATGTCAATCTCGGCGCTTTTCAGCATATTCTCCATTAAAGGCACAAGGGTCTGGGAGTGGTTCAGCCTTGTGTTGATGTAACCGCTTGCCAGCACCTTTGGATTTTCGCCTGTTTCGCACACTGCACAGGAAGCGACTCCCGCGCTTGTATCAATTCCTAAAATTCTCATATCAGTTTTCTTTTCGTGAAATAGTGATTTCTCTTGAATTTTCATCAAGCTTTTTTATATCGACAAAAAACACGCTTTCAAGATTGTCTGCAAGTCCGTCGATGTTTTCGCTCCATTCAACCGCAAGTATTCCGTCACGGTCGAGGTAATCGAAGAACCCGATAGCATATAAATCGTCGTAGCTGTTAATTCTGAAAAGGTCGAAGTGAAACACGGAGGGCTTTCCGATATACTCGTTTACAAGAGCGAACGTTGGACTTGTTACCTCCTCGTCAACGCCGAAGTGCTTTGCAATGCCTTTTGTGAAATGAGTTTTTCCTGCGCCCATTTCGCCTGTGTAAAGCACCGTATCTCCGCTTTTCAGCTGTTCCGCAAATTTTTCGGCTATTGCCATTGTTTCCTCTGCGGAATGGGATATGTATTTTTCCATCAGAATAATCCTGTAATATTTCCGTCGCTGTCAACGTCAATGTTGTTTGCGGCAGGAACCTTCGGAAGTCCCGGCATTGTCATAATATCGCCTGTATAAACAACCACGAAGCCTGCGCCTGCGGAAAGCTTCACATCACGGACGGTGATTTCAAAGTTTTCAGGCTTTCCAAGCATTGCAGGGTCGTCTGACAGCGAATACTGAGTTTTTGCAACACAAACAGGAATATTTCCAAAACCAAGTCCCTCAATTTCAGCAATTGCCTTTTCGGCCTGCTTTGTATAGATTACACCGTCTGCACGGTAGATTTCCTTTGCAATTGCAGCAACTTTTTCCTTGATTGGCAGCTTTTCATCGTAAAGCGTCTTGAAATCGGATTTTGTGCTTTCAACCGTTTCAACGACAGCCTTAGCAAGCTCGATTCCGCCCTCGCCGCCTTTGAGGAATACGTCCGAGAATGCAACCTTAACGCCCATTTTCTCGCAGAACTCGTGAACAACCGCAATTTCTGCCTCTGTATCGGTGTAGAAATGGTTGATTGCAACTACAACAGGCACTCCGAACTTTTTCAGGTTCTCAATATGCGTCTGCAAATTCACAATGCCCTTCTTGAGAGCGTCGACATTTTCCGCCATAAGCTCCGTTTTCGGAACGCCGCCGTTGTACTTCAGTGCTCTGATAGTTGCAACAAGAACCGTACAGTCAGGCTTTAAGCCCGCGTATCTGCACTTGATGTCGAAGAACTTTTCAGCGCCTAAATCGGAGCCGAAGCCTGCCTCGGTTATTGCATAATCTCCAAGCTTCATCGCAAGCTTTGTGGCTCTTACCGAGTTGCAGCCGTGAGCGATGTTGGCGAAAGGACCGCCGTGTATAATTGCGGGAGTATTTTCAAGGGTCTGAACAAGGTTAGGGTTGATTGCGTCCTTTAAAAGAGCCGCCATTGCGCCTACCGCATTAAGCTCCCTTGCGTAAACAGGCTTGCCATCGTATGTATAAGCAACGAGGATTCTGGCAAGTCTTGCCTTTAAATCGTCAAGACTGTCTGCAAGGCAGAGAATTGCCATAATTTCGCTGGCAACCGTAATGCAGAAATGATCCTCTCTCGGAACGCCGTCTACCTTTGCTCCAAGACCGATAATGCAGTTGCGGAGCGCTCTGTCGTTCATGTCGAGGCAGCGCTTTATCTGAACGCGTCTGCCGTCTATATTAAGCGCATTGCCCTGCTGAATATGATTGTCGAGCAACGCGCAAAGGAGGTTGTTGGCTGAAGTGATTGCGTGCATATCGCCTGTAAAGTGCAGGTTGATGTCCTCCATAGGAACAACCTGCGCATATCCGCCGCCTGCCGCGCCGCCCTTGATTCCGAAAACAGGACCGAGAGATGGCTCGCGAAGCGCAAGAACAGCCTTTTTTCCAAGCTTGTACATTCCCTGCGCAAGACCGACGCTGGTGGTCGTTTTGCCCTCGCCTGCGGGAGTAGGGTTGATTGCTGTAACAAGAACAAGCTTGCTGTCAGGCTTTGAGCTTAATCTGTTTATACAGGACTGCGAAATCTTTGCCTTATAATGACCGTAGGGAATCAGCTCCTCCTCGTCAATTCCAAGCTCTGCGGCAATATCCTTTATTTTTAGCATTTTTGCATTCTGCGCAATTTCTATGTCAGTCAGCATTATAAATTCCTCCGAAAAAAGTCTTACCTACATTATAGCACACTTCCGTGCAAATTACAAACCTTTTTTAATCAAACTCAATCTGATCAAGATCGACCGTTACCGCCGTTCCCGCAACAGGAATTGCCTTAGCTCTGAACGGTTCGGGATTT
The DNA here is from genome assembly GCA_934462775.1 of uncultured Ruminiclostridium sp. Taxonomy (GTDB): domain Bacteria; phylum Bacillota; class Clostridia; order Oscillospirales; family Ruminococcaceae; genus Ruminiclostridium_E. The sequence continues at coordinate 7,253 of CAKSIR010000065.1, read as the reverse complement.
TCGATCTGCTTTGCCGCCTTTTCAAGCGGCATTGCGGTTTTCAGCACAGCGCCCTTTGTCAGCCTGATTACCTGCACGCCCTGTGTATCGCGGGTTGTTTTAGGCAGCACCAGAGCCGTATTGAACACCATCAGCTTCAGCGTGTCCGCCTGAAGCGCAAACTCGGCGTCCTCCCTGATTTTGCCCATATAAACAAGCTCAGACTGGTCGCAGTAAGCGTTTGCAAGCTTTTTGCGCTTTGTTTTGGTTGCAAAGGAGGAAAGCGGGACTTTGGCGCACTTACCGTTTCTGAAAAACAGAATAAGGTTTTCGGAGTAGTCCGCCGTGATTACGGTGCAAATCAGCTTTTCGCCTGCGTCAAATTCAAGCTTTGCAGGAATATAATCGCCAAGTACGCTCGCCTTTGTGCAGTCAAAGTCGTTGACTCTCGACTTGTAAACCTGATATTTGTCCGTAAAGAACAGGATTTCTGCGCGGTTGGTGCATTCCTCGGCAAGAACAACGCTGTCGTTTTCCTTTAGCTTCTGCTCGCTGCTCATGCGCAGGGACTGAGGCGTGATTTTCTTGAAATAGCCGTCGCTTGTAACGAAAATCGTTACGGGATAATCGTCCACTTCCTCAACTGCGACTTCTTCCTCGTCATTGACATAAGTGAACAGTGATTTTCTCGGCTGACCGTACTTTTCGGAAATTTCTTTAAGGTCGGAGATAATGGCTGCCTTGATTCTGCGCGGACTTTCGAGAGTATCCTCCATGTCCTCAATTTCCGCCTTAAGAGAGGAAATTTCATCGGTGCGCTTCATGATGTATTCGCGGTTGATATGGCGCAGCTTGATTTCAGCAACAAATTCCGCCTGCACCTCGTCAATTCCGAAACCGATCATAAGGTTAGGAACAACCTCGGCTTCCTCCTCGGTTTCGCGGATTATCTTTATCGCCTTGTCAATATCGAGCAGAATTTTCTGCAAGCCCAGCAGCAGGTGCAGCTTGTCCTTTTTCTTCGCAAGCTCAAAGTAAATTCTGCGCTTAACGCACTCTATTCTGAACGAGATCCACTCGTTAAGTATCTCGTAAACACCCATTACACGCGGATTTCCCGCAATCAGAATGTTGAAGTTGCAGGAGAATGCGTCCTGCAGCGGCGTAAGTCTGAACAGCTTGTTCATAAGCGCGTCGGGGTCAACCTTGCGTTTAAGGTCAAAAGTAAGCTTTAAGCCCGACAGGTCGGTTTCGTCGCGCATATCGGAGATTTCGCTGATTTTGCCAAGCTTTACAAGCTCAACAACCTTGTCCATAATCGCCTCGACAGTGGTTGTAGGCGGAATTTCCGTTACCTCTATGCAGTTAGCCTCTTTGTCATAATTATACTTTGCGCGCACTTTTACAGAGCCTCTGCCTGTGCTGTAAATGCGGCGCAGCTCGTCCTCGTCATAGATGATGTAACCGCCGCCCGGAAAGTCGGGAGCCTTCAGCGTTGAAATAATGTCATGTTCCGGGTCTTTCATCAGAGCGATAGTCGTTTCGCATATTTCCGACAGATTGAACGAGCAGATATTGCTCGCCATGGAAACGGCAATGCCTATATTGTTGTTTACCAGCACCGACGGAAACTTTACGGGAAGCAGGGTCGGCTCGGTGGTTGAATTGTCGTAGTTAGGCACAAAGTCAACCGTATCCTTGTCGATTTCGGAGAAAATCTCGTTGCAGATCGGGTCAAGCTTTGCCTCCGTGTATCGGGACGCCGCGTAAGCCATATCTCTTGAATAAGCCTTGCCGAAGTTGCCCTTGCTGTCAACATAGGGGTGCAGCAGCGATTCGTTGCCCTTTGCAAGACGCACCATAGTTTCGTAAATTGCAGCATCGCCGTGAGGGTTAAGGCGCATTGTCTGTCCGACAATGTTGGCTGACTTGGTTTTCGCACCGTTAAGCAGCCCCATCTTGTACATGGTATAAAGCAGCTTGCGGTGGGAGGGCTTAAAGCCGTCAATTTCAGGCAGCGCACGGGATACGATAACGCTCATTGCGTAAGGCATATAGTTTTCCTCAAGGGTTGAAACTATGTTCTGCTCCGCAACAACGCCTGCGCCCTCTATATAAGCATTCTGCTTAGGCTGCGTCTTTGATTGTTTTCTGTCCTTTTTCAATTATATTACTCCTGTTTCAAGTCAAATTCCGTTTTCAGCTTTTCAAAGCGGGCTTTTTCATGTTCACGGACAGGCTTTGAGAAATTGTAAAGAACGTGTTCCATTGTATCTGCGTCCTTCAAAGCCTCATCGTAGGGACCGTCGGTTTTGTCCTTGTCGCTGTGATGAAAAATTGCAGCGCAGATTATGCCGTTTTCCTCGTCTGTTGTAAGACCGATTTCCTTCAGCACGCCTTTTACAAGGAACGAGCCTTTATGAGCGTGGTCGGCGGCTGTTCCCGTTTTGTAGGTGGCATAGTCGTGAAACAAGCCTGCAATCTGCATAAGCTCGGCGTCAAGCCCCCGCCTTGCGGCAATAAATCCCGCCATCATCGAAACGCCAAACAGATGAATCTGCGCCCTGTTCCGCTGCTCCTCGTCCCGAATTTCTTTTATAAGCTCGGCAATGTACGCCTGCATTACTGCTATTCTGTTTATTTCCATCAGCTTACGTCTATTGCCTCCAGATAGTTGCTGCCGTACTGCTGAATATAGTCTTTTCTGCCCTGCAAATTGTCGCCCAGCAGCATATCGAACATTTCCTGCGTCTTTTCAACATCGGTCGGCATTACCTTGATAAGACGTCTTGTATCAGGGTTCATTGTGGTAAGGGACATCATTTCGGGGTCGTTTTCGCCAAGACCTTTTGAACGCTGAATAGTGAATTTCTTATCGCCGAAACTTTCAAGAATACGCGTTTTTTCCTGCTCGGTGTACGCAAAATAGGTTTCGTTTTTGCACTCGATTTCGTACAGCGGCGATTCCGCGATGTAGACATATCCCTTTTCAATAAGCGTCGGTGTAAGTCGATAAATCATAGTCAGCACCAGCGTCCTAATCTGATAGCCGTCCACGTCCGCATCGGTACAGATAACCACCTTGTTCCAGCGGAGATTTTCAAGGCTGAACGTGGATAAATCCTTGTTTGCCTTTGATTTTACCTCGACTCCGCAGCCAAGAACCTTAAGCAAATCGGTAATAATTTCGCTTTTGAAAATCTTATCATAGCTTGCCTTAAGGCAGTTGAGTATCTTACCTCTGATCGGCATTATAGCCTGAAATTCCGCGTCGCGGGCGAGCTTTACCGAGCCTAAAGCCGAGTCGCCCTCCACTATATAAATCTCGCGCTTTGCAATATCCTTGCTTCGGCAGTCAACGAATTTCTGCACGCGGTTTGCAAGGTCGATTTTGCCTGCAAGCTGCTTCTTGATGTTGATTTTGGTAGCGTCCGCCTTTTCGCGGGCGTGCTTGTTTATAAGCACCTGCTCGGCGATTTTCTGCGCCTCGTCCGGATTTTCCAGGAAATAAACCTCAAGGCTGTGCTTCAGCCATTCGGTCATTGCGTCCTTGATAAACTTGTTGGTAATGGATTTCTTTGTCTGGTTTTCATAGCTTGTCTGGGTTGAGAAGTTTGATGAAATGAAAACAAGACTGTCCTCTATGTCGTCAAAGCTGATTTTGCTTTCGTTTTTGGTGTATTTATTCTGACTTTTGAGGTAAGCGTCAATCTGCGCAACAAAAGCATTTTTCAGCGCCATCATCGGGCTTCCGCCGTGTTCCAGCCAGCTTGAGTTGTGGTAATGCTCGATGAACTTCACCTTGTTGGAGAAAACAAAGGCAACGCGCAGCTTGACCTTGTACTCGTCCTTGTCCTCGCGGTCGCGTCCCTGCCTCTGGGTTGACCAGTGCTGCGGCTTTGAAATTGTGTCCTCTCCTGCGATTTCGTCAAGATAGTCGTCAATGCCGTTTGCATAGCAATAGTCCTTTTCCTCAAAGGTGCCGTCAGCCTGTTCGCTGCGGAGAACAAACTCAAGCCCGTCGTTTACTACCGCCTGCTTGCGGAGAATTGCGTCAAAATAGCTTTCGGGAATGTCAATGTCCGTAAATACGTCAAGATCAGGCTTCCAGCGGATTCTTGTGCCGGTTGTTCCTGTTGAGCGGGACTTTATAAAGCCGCGATCGTCCTTGTCAAGAGTAACATTAAAGCCCTTTTCAAAGTTCAGATGATAATGCCATGTGCCATTGTCGCTGTCAACCTCCATGTATTCAGATGAAAACTGAGTTGAGCAAAGACCGAGTCCGTTCAGACCAAGAGCAAAGGTGTAGTTGTCGCCGCTGTTGTTGTCGTACTTGCCCCCTGCGTAAAGGGTGCAGAAAGCCAGCTCCCAGTTAAACTTGTCCTCGTTTTTGTTGTAATCAATCGGAATGCCGCGTCCGTTGTCGATGACCTCGATTGACCGGTCCATGTATTTTGTTATAACGATTTTTCTGCCGTAGCCCTCTCTCGCCTCGTCAATCGAGTTGGAGAGAATCTCAAAAACCGAATGCTGACAGCCCTCAATTCCGTCCGAACCGAAAATAACCGCAGGACGTTTTCTGACCTGATCGGGTCCCTTGAGCGCTACTAAGCTGTTGTCGCCATAATTATTCTTTGCCATTTGCATACATCCTTACTTAAAAATTCCAAACCATATAAAAATTATTATACCATTATAAAAATCAATTTACAAGATTTTTCGGAAAATTTTATAAATCGCTTTAATTTTTGAAAGCAGTTTCGACAAAAAATTCAAAAATAGGCAAATTTTATCCTGCTAACGCTTGACATTGATAGCGGTATATCATATAATATATAGGTATTCTTTTATAAAATATTAGGAGGCTTATCAATGAGAGTTTACAACTTTAGTGCAGGTCCGGCTATGCTGCCGGAGGAAGTTCTTAAGAAAGCAGCTGACGAAATGCTTGAATACGGTACATCAGGTCAGTCCGTAATGGAAATGTCCCACCGTTCCAAGGAATATCAGGCAATTATCGACGCTTGCGAGGCTTCCCTCCGCGAGATAATGAACATTCCGGATAACTACAAGGTGCTCTTCTTACAGGGCGGCGCGTCAATGCAGTTCGCAATGATCCCACTCAATCTCATGAAGAAAGGCAAGGCTGACTTCGTTCTTACAGGTCAGTGGGCTACAAAGGCATATAAGGAGGCTCAGAGATTTGGCACCGCCAACGCTGTTGCCTCATCAAAGGATAAGACCTTCTCTTACATACCTGAACTTGACAGCTCTAAGTTCGACCCTGACGCAGATTACTTCCACATCTGCTTAAACAACACAATTTATGGCACAAAGTTCCCGAAGCTGCCTGAAACAGGAAATGTTCCGCTGATTGCAGATATGTCTTCCTGCATTCTTTCCGAACCTGTTGACGTATCAAAGTTCGGTCTTATCTATGCAGGCGCACAGAAGAACATGGGTCCCGCAGGCTTAACAGTCGTAATTATCCGCGAGGATCTTATCCCTGAATTTCCTGAGGATTCAAAGGTTCCTACAATGCTTCAGTACAAGACTCACGCTGACAACGGCTCAATGTTCAACACACCTCCGACATACGGAATTTACATTCTCGGCCTTGTTCTGGAATGGGTTAAGTCTAAGGGCGGCCTTGCAGCAATGAAGGAAATCAACGAGAAGAAAGCTAAGATTATCTACGACTTCTTAGACAACTCCAAAATGTTCAAGGCAACCGTTCAGGGCGACAGCCGTTCACTGATGAACATTCCGTTCATTACAGGAAACGACGAGCTTGACGCTAAGTTCGTTGCAGAGGCTAAGAAAGCCGGCTTTGTAAACCTTAAGGGTCACCGTTCAGTAGGCGGTATGAGAGCTTCTATCTACAACGCAATGCCAATCGAGGGCTGCGAAAAGTTAGTTAAGTTCATGGCTGAATTTGAAGCAGCTAATAAGTAAATAACAATAACAGGCGGATTATTTCCGCCTGTCCGATTAAGGAGAACATCATGTACAATGTATTAACTCTTAATAAAATTGCAGCCTGCGGCACAGACTTAATGGATAAGTCCAAGTACACGGTTGCAGACGATATTGCAGATCCTGCCGCTATACTTGTCCGTTCGGCTTCAATGCACGAAATGGAACTCGGCAGCAATCTTCTTGCGATTGCAAGAGCAGGCGCAGGCGTAAACAATATCCCCATCGACAAGTGCAGCGAAAACGGTATCGTTGTTTTCAACACACCCGGCGCTAACGCTAACGCTGTTAAGGAGCTCGTTCTTACCGGCTTATTCCTTTCAAGCAGAAAAATTCCTGCCGCTATGGACTGGATCAAGACATTAAAGGGCAAGGGCGACGAAGTAAGCAAGCTTGTTGAAAAAGGCAAGAGCCAGTTCGTTGGTCCTGAAATTGCAGGCAAAAAGCTTGGCGTTATCGGTCTTGGCGCTATCGGTGCAAAGGTTGCAAACGCAGCAGCTGAACTCGGCATGGAGGTAATCGGCGCTGACCCGTTCTTATCCGTTGCCGGCGCTCTTAACCTTTCTCCAAAGGTAAAGTACGTTAAATCCAACAAGGAAATTTTTGAAACCTGCGACTACATAACACTTCATGTGCCTGCAACTCCTGAAACAAAGGGCATGATCAGCGATGAAACTCTGTCAACAATGAAAAAGACAGTTCGTATCCTCAACTTTGCACGCGGCGACTTAGTTGACAGCAAGGCAATTCTCAACGCTCTGGAACACGGCGGCATGGCTTGCTATGTAACCGACTTCGCAACAGACGATTTACTGGGCGTAGACGGCGTTGTAGCTTTACCTCACCTTGGCGCCTCAACTCCTGAGAGCGAGGATAACTGCGCAGTTATGGCTTGCAAGGAGATTATGGACTACCTCGAAAACGGCAACATCACAAACTCTGTAAATCTGCCGAACATTTCAATGGTAATGACAGGCGACGCTAAGATCTGCATTATACACAAAAACGTTGAGGGTCTTATCACAAGCATCACAAAGGTTGCTGCCGAAAACAAGATTAACATTGAAAACATGGAAAGCAAGTCCAAGAAGGATTACGCTTACACAGTTCTTGACGTTAAGGGCAGCACAGACGGTCTTGCAGCAAGACTGGAAGCCGTTGACAACGTTGTATCTGTAAGAATTATCAAGTAAAACAAAAGCCTCCGCAAATCAAATGCGGAGGCTTCAGCGTGTCGAAAAACGTGCCACCGGCACCTTTTTCGAGAATTATGTTGCGAAAATTTTTCACTTGTGGGG
>CAKSIR010000064.1 GCA_934462775.1 uncultured Ruminiclostridium sp. | reverse complement strand
CGCTACAAATCCTCGAAAAAGTTGCCGGTGGCAAGTTTTTCGACGCACTGAAGCCGCAAACTATCTAAGGTTTGCGGCTTTTGTTATTTCTTAAGAATTTTCGTTCTGATACTTTCAAGTCTGTTTAACGCCTCGTTAAGGGTTTCGTCCTTCTTCGCAAAATGCAGTCTTATGAGGTTATTTACAGGCTCTCTGAAAAAGCTTGAACCCGGAACTGCACCCACTCCCACATCTCTTGCAAGAACCTCGCAGAACTCAAGGTCTGAATCAAAGCCAAATTCCGAAATGTCAAGCAGAACATAGTACGCACCCTGCGGAACGGTATGAGCAATTCCAATGTCGTCAAGTCCCTTTAAGAACAAGTCGCGTTTGGAGGTGTACTTGTCGGTTAGCCACTTATAATAATCCTCGCCGAATTTCAGTCCCGTAACAGCGGCCTCCTGCAACGGAGCAGCCGCGCCGACTGTCAGAAAATCATGCACTTTTCTTGCTACATCAATAATGTTCGGCGGTGCAATGATATAGCCTAAACGCCAGCCCGTAATGGAATAGGTTTTAGAAAGTGAGCTGCACGAAATTGTGCGCTCCCACATTCCCGGCAGCGACGCAAAATAAATGTGCTTGTTGGGCGCATAGACAATATGCTCATACACCTCGTCTGTAATTACATAGGTATCGTATTTTTCGGCTAAATCCGCTATTGTTTGAAGCTCCTCAAGCGTGAATACTTTACCGCATGGGTTTGACGGGTTGCAAAGGATAATCGCTTTCGGATTCTGCTTAAATGCAGCTTCAAGCTCGTCTGCGCTAAAGCTGAACTCAGGCGGATAGAGCGGAACATAAACAGGCTCCGCTCCCGACAGAATTGTATCTGCGCCGTAATTTTCGTAAAACGGAGAGAAAACAATAACCTTATCGCCCGGATTTGCAACGGTCATCATTGCCGCCATCATCGCCTCGGTGCTGCCGCAGGTAACAACTATTTCGCCGTTGGGATCGATTTTTCTGCCCATAAGCCGCGACTGCTTTTCCGCAAGCGCCTCGCGGAAATTCTGAGCGCCCCATGTTATGGAGTACTGATGATAGTCCTCGTGCGAAACCTGCGCAAGGCGGTCAAGTATTGGCTTCGGCGGCTCAAAATCAGGAAAGCCCTGTGAAAGATTTACTGCGCCGTATTTGTTTGAAATACGGGTCATGCGGCGTATAACCGAGTCGGTAAAGCCTTTTGTGCGATCAGATAAGTTCTTCATTGTTTCCTCCGATTATGTAGGATTTTTTATCATTAAGTATGTGCAGCGGATCAAGCGCGTTTTTCACGCTGTTCATAATCGCCAGATTTTCTTTATGGGTTTCACGCAGGAAATATCTGCGCTTGCTTATTCCGATTCCGTGCTCGCCGGAGGTAACTCCGCCAAGCTCGTAAGCCTTTGCGTAGGCTTTATCCATATTTTCATAAAGCTCCCTTTTCCAGCTTTGTTCATCGCGGCTGCCCCTGACAACGCAGAGATGAACATTTCCGTCGCCTGCGTGACCGAAGCTTACCATTCGCATTCCGCTTTCCTTATCGAGCTGATTGATGAAGCTGATAAACTCAGCCGTTTTGCTGATAGGAACAACTACGTCCACAGGTTCCTGCTCGGATACGGCTTCAACCGCCTTAACCAGCGCCCCTCTAACCTTCCATATTTCAGCCGCTCTCTCAGGGTCGGACAGCAAAATATAGTCAAGTGCGCCGTTCTCAAGCGCCAGCTTTCGCACACGCTCTGAGTTTGCCGTAACCTCCTCCGCTCCTCCGTCAAAGGTAAGCAAAATGTACGAGCCTGCATTTGGGCAGGGATACTTAACTCCCGAAAAGTCCTCCCCAAGCTTAACCACCTTGCGCTCCATAAATTCCACCGCCGTTGGATTGGCGTTAGCGCGGAGTATTTTCAGAACACAGGAAATTCCTGTTTCAAGGTCGCTGTACGGAACAAGAACGCTCAGGCTTGTTTCGGGCTTTGGAATAAGGCGAAGAATGCACTTTGTTATTACGGCGAGTGTTCCCTCAGAACCGATGTAGAGATTTTTCAGCGAAAGTCCGCTTGCGTCCTTTACATTCTTGCCGCCGACTGTAAGCACTGTTCCGTCTGCCGTTACAACCTCAAGTCCGCGGACGTAATCCCTTGTAACGCCGTATTTAACAGCTCTCATTCCGCCTGCGTTGGTGCTGATGTTGCCGCCTATGGTCGAGGCTTTTTCTCCCGGGTCCGGAGGATAGAACAGACCATTTTCCTCGACAAAGCGCTGCAAATCCTGCAAAAGTATACCCGGCTCAACAGTAACCGTCATGGTTTCCGTATCAAGTTCAAGTATACCATTCATCTGCGAAAAGTCAAGTATAATTCCGCCGTCAACAGGAACGGTTGAGCCGACAAGATTTGTTCCCGCTCCTCTCGGTGTAACGGGGATCCTGTTTTTGCAGGCGTATGACAGAATACCGCTGACCTCCTCGGTGCTTTTGACAAACACAAGCGCTGAGGCAGTTCCCTTTAATCTGCCTAAAGTGTCGCTGAGATATTCCTCGGGAATATCAGCAAAAACAACGCGGTTTTCATCTTTTATAACTGCTTTGAGCGCCTTTAAGTCCATATATCCTCCAATGACAGATCGTGTTTAAATCCGTAATTTCGGCAATTCCGCCGAGCGGCTGCCTGTCAGAGCAGTTCACTCGGCGGTTAATTGCCTATATTCAGTCGGATTACTTTGCGAATAAATCCTGATCCCAGCCTACCTTGATGAAATATCCGCCGAATGTTTCGTTGAATACCTTTTCAGTAGCGTCTGTCTGGAATGCTGCAACAACCTTTTTGTAGATTTCTGCCTTTGCTGAGTCCTTTAAATCCTCTGAGCGCGCTGCAATAAGATTCCAATAGTTTTCTTCGTCAAGAACGCTGTCCTTGTAAATTGCTTCTTCTGTCTTTAGACCGAAGTCAAGGGCGTAGTTTCCGTTTACAACCGCCGCTGTTACATCGTCAAGAACAGATGGGATTGTGTTTGCCTTAAGCTCCTTGATTTCAATTGCTGTGTTGTATGTCGCAATATCGTCAAGCGTTGGGTTGAAGCTTGCGTCGTCCTTTAATGTGATAAGTCCCGCTGCTGCAAGCACCTTGATTGCACGTCCGCCGTTTGTAAGGTCGTCAGGGATTGCAACCACATCGCCGTCCTTAAGCTCCGAAACGGAGGAAACCTTGTGGGAGTAGAGGTTAAGCGGAATAATGAACGTGTAGCCCACAACCTCGATGTTGTACTTGTACTGTTCAATTTCGTTGTTCAGATAAATTTTGTGCTGGAATGCGTTAAGATCAATGTCGCCGCTGTTCAGCGCGTTGTTAGGCGTTACATAGTCGGAGAACTGTACGATTTCAAGATCGATTCCCTGCTCCTTAAGGCTTTCCTTTGCAGGCTGCCATAAGTCCTCGTAAATGCTGCCTACAACGCCGAGCTTGACGGTTGTTGCTGCTGACGCTGTATCTGATGATGAGCAGCCTGCGAACGATGATACGATAGCCGCTGCCGAAAGTAATGACGCGATAATTCCTTTAAGTTTCATTTTGATGTCCTCCATAATATCAATTAAAGTGTTAATGCAAGTTTATAGTTTTCATACATTGTCTTGCAGGAAGCGCTGAACTGCTCCTGCTCTTTTTCGTTTAAATCAAGCTCAATTATCTCAGCAACTCCGTTTTTGTTCAGCACTGCGGGAACGCTTGCGTAAACGTCGTGCTGTCCGTATTTGCCGTCAAGCAGCACCGATATTGGCAGCACTCTGTTTTCATCTCCGAATACAGCGGTTACAACCTCTGCGATTGTCGCGCCGATTCCGAATTCGGTTGAACCCTTGCCGCCGAGAATAACCCAGCCGCCCGCCTTTCCTGCCGCTGCAAGAGCGTCAAGGTCAAGCTTGCCATAGGTGTCGGGATATTCCTCCATCAGCTTGAACAGCGGTTTTCCCGCGATTGTTACCGTTGACCACGGAACCATCTGACTTTCGCCATGCTCGCCCAATGCGTAAGCATAAACGGATTTTTGGTCAATGCCCACTGCCTGTGAAACCGCGCGTCTTAGTCTTGCTGAATCAAGGGTCGTACTGGTTGAGAAAATTTTCTCCGACGGCCAGTCCAGAACGTGCTGTATGTAATGTGTTACCACATCGGCAGGGTTTGAAATGTTCAGGATAATTCCCGAAAAACCGGATTTTTTAATGTTCTCCGTTACGTCCTTCATTATCTCGATTGTCTGACGGAGAGTATCCATTCTGGTCTGTCCCCTGCTCATATCGGGCAGCGGTCCTGCTGCAACTATCAGCAGGTTTGCGTCCTTTGCGTCAGAGTAATCTCCCGAACGGACGATTGCTCTTTTGCGGAGGTAAACGGTCGAATCAAACAGGTCAAGCGCCTGAGCTTCCGCTTTTTTCTTGTCAACGTCTATAAAGACTATTTCCTCGGCAAGTCCCTGCGAGATAAGCGCATAAGCTGCATGAGAGCCAACGTGACCTGCGCCGATTATAACGATTTTTCTTGTCTGTACTTCCATTGCCGCCTCCTCAGTGTCTGTTCTTCTTTACTACCAGATTTCCCACAAGCTGGATTATGCTTACAAGAATAAACACTACGATTACCGTTACCCAGGTTACGTCAGTCATGTTTCTGTCGTGACCGTATCTGATTGCGAAATCTCCAAGTCCGCCTGAACCGACTGCGCCTGCCATTGCGGTAAGACCTACAAGGCTGATTGCCGTTATTGTTGTGCCTCTTGCGATTGCCGAAACGCTTTCACGGAGATAAACTCTGAAGATTATCTCAATCGGGCTTGAACCCATTGAAAGAGCCGCTTCAACAAGCCCCTTATCTGTTTCGGCCAGCGCGCTTTCGACCTGTCTTGAGAAGAACGGAACTGTTCCCATTACCAGCGGAACAATTGCGCCCTCAACGTTGATTGCTGTTCCCATAATCAGTCTTGACAGCGGGATTACCCATGTCAGCAGGATAATGAACGGGATTGAGCGGAAGAAATTTATCAGCTTGTCGAGAATCTGATAAACTATCTTGTTTTCAAGTATTCCGCCCGGCTTTGTTACCGTTATAACAATTCCGAGGAATAATCCAATCACAAACGCGATTGAACCCGACCAGGCAACCATTATAAGAGTATCTCCGATTGCCTGAACAAAGGCAGGCAGCTTATCCATCACGTTCGGGATAATGTTATTCAGAAACTCTTCCATCCTTGATTACCTCCACTCCTACATTCTTGTCTATCAGATATTGAAGCGCATTATCTATTTTCGCGCTGTCGCCGCTGATGATTGCAACCGTTCCGCCTATCGGAGCGTTCTGAACGATTTCAACGTCTGCAAAAATTATGTTCAGCGTAATTCCGAACTTCTGCGTTACCGATGAAATCAGCGGTTCGGAGGTGTTCTTTTCAACATAGGAAAGACGCACAATAAGCTCTCCCTTGTTAATTGCAGCCACCGGCGAGCCATCCTCGATAAGCTCCTCGATTTTCTGTAAGTTTGACGTTGTTTTGATGAAGTCCCTTGTGAGCTTTTTCTTCGGCGCTGCAAATACCGAGAAAACTTCGCCTTCCTCAATAACCTCGCCGTGATCCATAACCGCCACTCGATTGCATATATCCTTTACAACCGCCATTTCATGAGTTATTACCACAACCGTAATGCCAAGGGTTTCGTTTACTTTTTTCAGCAGCTTCAATATTGACTTTGTCGTCTGCGGATCAAGCGCCGATGTCGCCTCGTCGCAAAGCAGTATCTTCGGGTCGTTCGCAAGGGCTCTTGCTATTGCAACACGCTGTTTCTGTCCGCCTGAAAGCTGTCTTGGAAAAGCGTTTTCCTTTTCTGAAATGCCTACAAGCTCAAGCAGCTCATGAACCTTGTCCTTTATCTGCTGCTTGGTAAGACCGCTTCCCTTTAACGGATATGCAACGTTTCCGAAAATCGTTCGTGACGGCATAAGATTGAAGTGTTGAAATATCATGCCGATTTTCTTTCTTGCTGCGCGGAGTTCTTTCGCAGAAAGCTTTGTCAGCTCCTGTCCGTCGATTTCAACCGAGCCGCTTGTCGGACGTTCAAGAAGATTTATGCATCGTACAAGAGTTGATTTTCCCGCGCCGGAAAAACCGATTATTCCGAAAATGTCCTTGTCGTTTATGGTAAGGCTTACGTCCTGTACCGCGTGTACTTCCTTGTCTGACACCGTAAAGGTTTTGGTAATGTTTTTTAAGGCAATCAAAGGAATTGCTCCTCTCTGTTCTATATAATAGTTGTCATATCTGATTAGTATGTTATTAAGTCAGAACAGCACCTTGTATTATATCTATGGGCTAGTCCTTGTTCAGCAGCACATTCGGTTAAGGCTTAGCAGCACTGCAAGAAATGTATTTGTTTTATTTTCTCTGTTCACTGTTTTCTCCCTTTCCTGTTGTGTCTATATTATAGCGCATTAGTAGGTTATTGTCCAATATATGATAATTATAATGAGTTATAGCATAAACCTATAACTCAAAAGCCCGACCGTTTATCCGATCGGGCTTTTGTTCACTTTTCTATGCCAAGATACGCCTTTATCTCGTCAATATACATATTGCCTATGGAGCTAAGAACCATGTTTTTCTTTGTTATATATCCTATTTCCATGACGCTGCCCTCTCGGTTTTCCGTTTCAAAGGGAACTGCAAGGTAATCATCGCCGTTCAGTTCCTCGCAGATAATTCCCGAACAAAGAGTGTAGCCGTTAAGTCCAATCATCAGGTTAAGCATTGTCGCGCGGTCGTTTGCCTTGATTATGCGGGTGTACTCATTGGTGCTTAGTATCTCCTCTGCAAAATAGAACGAGCTTGCGTCGCCTTGCTCAAAGGAAAGGCAGGGGTAATCCTTGAGCTGTTCAAAGGTTATAGACTGCTGCTTTGCAAGAGGATGTCCCGACCACAGATAAACGTATGGCTGACACTCGATAAGGCGGTTAAAGCTGAGATTGTTCGTGCGCAGGAATTTATTGATCGCAGCGCGGTTAAAGTCGCTGAGATAAAGTATTCCGATTTCGCTTTTCATATTGGCAACGTCTAATATAACGTCCTTCGTCTTGGTTTCGCGTATTGCAAACTCATACTGCGACATATCAAAGCGCTTTACCAGCTCCACAAACGCCTTTACCGCAAAGGAATAATGCTGCGTCGAAACGCCGAATTTCTTTTTCAGATTCTGCCCGCTGCCGTATTTATCCATGAGCGATTCATACTGATTATAAACCTGTCGCGCGTATTGCAGAAATTCAACTCCGTCAGGCGTAAGCGTAACGCCGCGGCCGCTTCTGTAAAAAATGCTTATGCCGATTTCTTTTTCAAGCTCCTGCATGGAGTTGGTCAGCGACGGCTGAGATATGTAAAGAATGTCGGCAGCCTTGTTGAGAGAACCACATTCCGAAATTGTAATTGCATAGTGCAGCTGCTGTAAAGTCATAATTTCACCTCGGTATTATTATATAGTATACAACCCGTTAGGTCAAGTGAAATATAGGAAAAAACTATAACTGCCCATCTGTTTTCGGTATTATGGTTTTGACGTATAATCATTGACTTTTTCCTACCTTTTTAATATAATATCAGTATAATCACACTTGAAAGGTAAACCAATGATAAATAAGGATAGAATTTTGAAGCTTTTCACTGAACTTGTTTCAATTGACAATTCATCGCTGAACGAAAGAGCGCTTTGTGACAAGCTGAAGGAAAAGCTTTCACTGCTTGGGATAAACAGCCACGAGGACAACGCCGCCGAAAAAATCGGCGGAACAGCAGGCAACATTTACGCATTTATCGAAGGCTCGAAAAAGCTGCCGCCTATATTGCTCTCCGCTCACACGGATTCCGTTGAGCCTGCCAATGGCAAAAAGGCGGTTGTTCACTCAGACGGAACCATAACCTCCAACGGTACAACCGTACTTGGTGCAGACGACATTTCGGGAATTTGCGCAATTATCGAGGCTATCACCTCCATAAAGGAGTCCGGAGCTGAACACAGACCCGTTGAGCTATTGTTTGACGCGGCTGAGGAGATTTACTGCAAAGGAATACAACAGTTTGATTTTACAAAGCTTAAATCAAAAGAAGCCTACATCTTCGACTTAAGCGGCGAAGTCGGAATTGCCGCGTATCAAGCGCCCTCAATCATTTCATTTACCGCCCAATTCAAGGGGCGCGCAGCTCACGCTGCATTCTCGCCCGAAAACGGAATTCACGCAATCAAAGCCGCAGCTGACGCAATAAACAGCATAAAATGTGGCAAAGTTGAGAACACTACCGTCAATATAGGCACAATCAGCGGAGGAAGTGCGGACAACGTTGTCGCGGAAAGCTGCATTGTTACAGGCGAAGTGCGCAGCTTTGACGATTCAAGCGCAAGAAAGCAGCTTGACATTGTAAAGCGTGCATTTGAAACCTCCGCAGAAAAAATCGGCGCGCAGGTTGATTTCAGAACAGAAACTCTTTGCCTTGCATATAAAGTTGATACAACCGAGCGAGTGGCTGTAAGATTTAAAAACGTGTGCAAGGAAATCGGTTTCAGCGGAAAGCTTGTCGACACCTACGGCGGAAGCGACAACAACCACTTCTTCCATCACGGAATCAAGGGACTTGTGGTTGCATCAGGAATGAACAACTGCCATTCCTGCAATGAATACAGTTCTGCCGCGGAGCTTGAAAAGGCAGCAAAAATTGCCGAATCGCTGATTCTGTCAGATGAATGAAAGGAGAAAATATGGTAGTAGCTTATGATTTTGTACTTGAATTAAAGAAAGCAGTGCAGGACAATTTTGGAGTTTACCTGCACTTTCACGACAGCTGCGGCGGTCAGTATTTTGAGTTGGAGGAAACAAACGGCGATATAAAAGCGTTTATCACCGCCTACCTCAAGGAACGCAGCATAGGCGTGGAGTTTCGGGAAAACGGGCTGATATTCACGCTCGTATAAATGCATTGCGGGCATGATAAATAATAATTTATAAGTATTAGACATTTCGGTCAATTAAGGTTATAATAAAGGTGTTCAATAGAATGAACACCTTTATGCTTTGAAAGAATATACCCAGTCGAGCAATACCGATATTGAAATTTTCAATATCTGCGTTGGCTGTATAAACTGACAGCACTGTATTACGAATGACAAAAAAGCCAAGAGCGAATCGTATTTTCGACTGCCCTTGGCAGAATTTTTATATAAATAGAAAAACCGTTATAACTCATACAAGTTATAACGGTTTCTGGCGGAGAAAGAGGGATTTGAACCCTCGCGCCCGTTTCCGAACCTACTCCCTTAGCAGGGGAGCCCCTTCACCACTTGGGTATTTCTCCAGTGCTGACTAACACATATTGAATAAAAAAATTGGCGGAGAAGGAGGGATTCGAACCCTCGGTCCCTTGCGAGATCACTGGTTTTCAAGACCAGCTCCATAAACCACTCGGACACCTCTCCGTATCTGTTAATTTGTTTTCCTTAACAGTGCAAGATATATTATATCACAGTGTTCATCTTTTGTCAACACTTTTTTCAATTTTTTTGAAAAAATTTTGCATAATTCCGCAAATCCGTTATCTGTGCGGATTTGCGGAATTATGTTTGTGATTACTTCTCTTCCCTGCGCTTTATAATCAGCTTTTTTAGAAAATCAAGCTCCTGATGGCTGTAATCGCTGAGATACTGCTTCGGGATACGGAATGTATCGGGATAGGTATATGCCATGTACATTACGTCGTTGAACGAATAAGCGCCGATAACATCGTGTGAATAACTCAGCTCTTTGAAATGATAAACCATTTCACTGCCCGTATACAGGCTCATTATTTCATCAATGGAGCCGTTTTTTATAACGTAGCACCCCTTAACATTACCGCCAAGCAGCCAGTCCCCTGTCAGCACGTCAAACTGAGGTTTGTCGCACCTGCCGTAGCGCTTGATGTAGTAAAGCTGCTTTGCTTTAAAGGCTGTCTGCTTGTATGTGTGATATATATGCTCGTAAATATTCATTTAAAACACGACCTTATCTGTTATCAATATCAATATAATCATGATGCTTAATTACGTTTTTATACGCAGGACGAATAATCTTGCCCTCATTGAGAAGCTCCTCTATTCTGTGCGCGCTCCAGCCTGAAATTCTTGCAATTGCAAAAATAGGAGTGAACAGCTCCTGCGGCAGACCCAGCATACTGTAAACGAAGCCGCTGTAAAAGTCAACGTTTGCGCTGACGCCCTTATACGTCTTGCGCTTCTCATAAATAACCTCGGGAGCCAGCTTTTCAATTTTTGAATAAAGAGCAAACTCGTCCTGCTTGCCTTTTTCATCGGAAAGCTGCTTTACATACTGCTTGAATACTTCCGCACGGGGGTCTGAAAGGGAGTAAACCGCATGACCCATACCATATATAAGTCCCGCATGGTCGAAAGCTTTCTTGTCGAGCAGGTCGTTGAGGTACTGCTTGATTTCGGTGTCGCTGTCCCAATTGTGTACGGTAGCCTTTATATCGTCAAACATTTTTGCAACCTTGACGTTAGCGCCGCCGTGCTTTGGTCCTTTAAGGGAGCCGAGCGCAGCCGCAACCGTTGAGTATGTGTCTGTACCCGACGAAGAAACAACGCGCGTTGTGAAGGTTGAGTTGTTTCCGCCGCCGTGGTCGGCATGAAGAACAAGCGCAACATCAAGCACCTTTGCCTCCAGCTCAGTAAACTGATGGTCAGGTCGGAGCATATAGAGAATGTTTTCCGCCGTTGACATATCCGGATTCGGAGCGTGAATAAACAGGCTGTCGTCATAGTAATAATGTCTGTACGCCTGATAGCTGTAAACCGCCAGCCTTGGGAAACGCGCAATCATCTGGAGCGACTGACGGAGAACATTTGGAATCGATGTATCATCAGCCCTGTTGTCGTATGAATAAAGGGTCAGCACGCTTCTTGCCATGGAGTTCATAATATCCTTGCTTGGCGCTTTAAGAATAACGTCGCGGGTAAAGCTGGTCGGCAGGTCGCTGTAATACGAAAGCTGCTTTTTGAAATCAGCAAGCTGCTCTTTTGTAGGAAGCGTGCCGAATAAAAGCAGGTATGTGACTTCCTCAAAGCCAAAACGGTTTTGCGATGTGAATCCGTTTACAATCTGCTTCATATCAATTCCGTGATAGTAAAGCTTGCCCTCGCAGGGAATAATTTCACCGTCGTCAATGGTGTAGGATTTAACCTCTGCAATCTTGGTTAATCCTGCAAGCACACCCTTTCCGTTTATATCACGAAGTCCTCTTTTTACCTCGTATTTGCCGTATAATTCGGGATTTATGCCGTAATTTTCCTTGCACAGTTCGGTATAACTCAGAAGCTCCGGGGTAGTTTCTGTAAACATGTTCTGGTTTATTCTGGCATTGACCATGATGTCTGAAATTGACTCTGAATATGTGTTTTCCATTTGACTGCCTCTCTTTCCTGATAATAAATATTATTATAGCACATTTTGAATGATTTTTCAAATAAAATTGCAAATTTTCAAAAATATTTCAAAAAGTTTTACTTTTCTTGCATTTTATGTCTGATTATGGTATAATATATTATTGTGCCGATGAAAAAAATCATAAATTTTGGCGCAAAAATGTCAAAGGATGTCCTCTTTATGAATAAAGTTATAAAATCTAATTCTTATATACCGATGAACGATAAGTTATTTCACATTCCTGTTCCGTGCAGCTTTGAGGTGCTTAACGAGGACAGCGTGCTGTGGCGCTGCATTATCAACAACGACCGCAGCGTATGTATAAAAAACGTTTTTAACCCTTGTTTCCGCAGAGAAACACCGATTACGTTTACGGATATCCACTACTTCTTTAAATCAAGAATCGACCCGCGCAGCATAAATCCTGCCGCCGAAAACGATACATACAGCATTGTGCGGGCTACTCACGGCATTTTGCCATACGACAAAATGTGGATCAGATTTGACGGCGAGAACGTAAGCTACAAGCAGCTTACCGAGAGCGAAAACCGTAAGCACGATGAACCGTACAAAGAACCCGATGAAAACAAAATAAGCGAAATCCTGCATCAGCATTTAGTTGATGTTGACAAGATTTCCCATGAAACAGGAGCAGACAATGGACAAGATTAAACCTTACGAACGCACAGCCTTTTACTACGAAACAGATC
>CAKSIR010000063.1 GCA_934462775.1 uncultured Ruminiclostridium sp. | reverse complement strand
TGGAAGTACATAGACATTTCTCCGGAGCTGAAAAATTCCGCAGGAGGACTTAAAAGCTCGTACGAATCGGGGGACGGGATACACCTTGCTCAGGCGGCGTATTATGCGTACTTGTGGCAGATTGTGCAGGAAAGAAAAACCGAGGCGGTATTGGAATAAGCATAAAAATGCTCCGCAGTGCTTGCTGCGGAGGTCAGTGCGTCGAAAAACGTGCCACCGGCACCTTTTTCGAGGTTTTTGTCGTGTAATGCAAGCAGTTTAGGGGAACTTTTTTTCTTGAAAAAAGTTCCCCTTACCCCTCAAAAAAGCGCCTTGTGTTAGAGATTCCGTCCTTTGCGGAGGACGGCTTAGGGCGCTGCCCTAAGAACCTGCAAGCCTTTGAAAAGGCTTGACCTAAACTTTAAATTAGACTTTATCGCCGCGCCCGTCAAATAACCTGAAAAATGTAGAATTTCAGATAGTCGGTTTCGGGAACGTTCCACAGTATCGGGTGGTCGGGCGATTGCTGTCTTGCCTCAATCTGGCGCAGCTCAACGCCTGCGTCCTTTGCAGCCGAAACAAGCATTTTTCTGAAAAGGTAATCCTCCATGAAATGAGAGCAGGACGCGGTTGCAAAATATCCTCCGCGGGGCAGCAGCTTCATTGCGCGGTAGTTTATCTCCTTGTAGCCGCGCTGCGCCGAATCAACGGTCTTTCTCGATTTGGTAAACGCAGGCGGGTCGAGGATAATGAAGTCGTAGGGCTTTTTGCCGCTTTTTTCAAGCTCGGGCAGCAGGTCGAAAACATTTGCCGTAACAAAGTCCATGCGGCTGTCAAGCCCGTTTCTTACTGCGTTCCTGTGCGCCATTTCCGTTGCGGAGGCGCTTATGTCAACGGCGGTAACGTGCTCCGCGCCGCCCATTGCGGCATTGAGCGCAAAGGAGCCTGTGTGCGTGAAGCAGTCCAGCACCCTCTTGCCCCGTGCAAGCCTTGCAACGGCAAGACGGTTGTACTTTTGGTCGAGAAAAAAGCCTGTTTTCTGTCCGTTTTCAACGTCCACCTCGTACCTTATACCGTTTTCCTCAATGACCGTAACCGTGCTTTCGGGAACGGGAACGCCGTCTAAGCTGAACCAGCCCTTGTTCTGCTCAAGCCCCTCAAGCTGCCTTATTGCCACATCGTTGCGCTCATAAATGCCCTTTATGCTCTGTCCGTCCTCGGTGAGTACCTTATAAATAAGGGGAAACAGCATAGGCTTGATTTTCTCCATTCCAACCGAGAGCGTTTGGGTAACGATTATGTCGCTGAAACGATCCACCGTAAGCCCCGGGAACTGGTCAGCCTCGCCGAAAATAATTCTGCACGCTGAAATGTCGCTTCCCATAACGGTTTTGCGGTATTCCCACGCGTACTTTATTCTCCGCTCCCAGAACGCTTCGTCGAACCTGTCGTTTGCGTTTCGTGAGATTAGCCTTATTCTTATCTTGCTTTTTTCGGAGTAAATTCCCGTGCCGAGAAAGCGGTTCTTGTCGCTTACCACATCAACAAGAGAGCCGTTTTCCACCTGCTCCTCGGAGCGGTCGGTTATCTCCGCGTCATACACCCACGGGTGTCCCTTTTCGAGGAAGAGCTGAGCTTTTTTTGTTACTGTAAATCTTGGAAATGAACGTTCCTGTTTCATTTTATCAATCCTTTTTAGTTAATGAAAACAGTATATCATAATCCTTTTAAAAGTGCAATATGCCGCAGACTGCGGATTTCTGCGACATAATATGTCAAAGTTTATTGTGTAAAATTACCATAAAACCTTTTGCAATAAAATTAAAATTGTTCATAGAGCCACTTTGCGGCGAAAAACCTTGCAAATTGCGAAAATAGATGATATAATGCAAACAATAAGGTAACACTTTAACCGAGTGAAAGGAAGGAATCTACAATGACCTACGAAAAGATTTTCGCAGATGTACAGAAAGCTCTTGCAAAAGCAGATACAAAGAAATTCGGCGGTGAGTTTGCATTCCAGTTCAACATCATCGGCGAGGGAGAAGGCGCATTCTATGTTGCATACAAGAACGGCGCAGTCGACATTCAGCCATACGACTACAAGGAGAACACAGCTTCCGTTAATATGAGCGGCGCAGATATTGTTGCTCTCGCAAAGGGAACACTTTCTCTTGGTAAAGCAATCAGCGATGGACTGATTGAAATCTACGGCGACGGTACAGAGCTTGACAACCTCTTTACAGCTAAGAAGCAGACAGTAACCAAGACAAAGCCTGTTAAGGAAGAAAAGCCTGCAAAGAAGGAAGAAAAGAAGCCTGCAAAGAAGGCTGAGCCTAAGAAGGAAGCAAAGGCAGAGGTTAAGCCTGCCGCACCTAAGGCTGAGGTTAAGGCTGAAGCGCCAAAGACAGAGGTTAAGGCTGAGGTTAATGCTGCTGCACCAAAGGCAGAGGTTAAGGCAGAAGTTAAACCTGCTGCACCTAAGGCTGAGGTTAAGCCCGCTGCTCCAAAGGCAGAGGTTCAGGCTGACAAAAAAGCTAAGAAGTAATGCTTGCAACAATTTTACTTATAACAGCGGCGGTAGTAATCGCCGCTGTTTTTATAGGCGCATTCTGCCTGCTGAAATTCGCAGTTTTCAGAAAAGAGGACAAGGGAACAGCCTCGGACAAGGTGCTCCGTCCCACCGATTCGGACGAGATAAAGCGGCG
This sequence comes from uncultured Ruminiclostridium sp., assembly GCA_934462775.1. GTDB lineage: Bacteria > Bacillota > Clostridia > Oscillospirales > Ruminococcaceae > Ruminiclostridium_E. The sequence continues at coordinate 9,850 of CAKSIR010000063.1, read as the reverse complement.
CAAGCAGTGGTATTTCGACCACAGCGGCAGTATTACCGAACATGAAATAGTAAGCTTTGACGGTCTTAAGCTGAAAGGCTTTCTCCTGCCTGCCTGCAATACTTCGGCAAAGACGGTCATTTTCTTTCACGGCTATACCTCCAACCATGTGCAGGAGGGCGCAATCTTCCACAAATTCTGGCACGAACACGGCTTCAACGTGCTTGCGGTTGACCTGCGCGCTCACGGTGAAAGCGAGGGCAAGTATATCACCTATGGCGTAAAGGACAGGAAAGATGCCGCGGAATGGGTAAAGCTGATTATCCGTCTGTTCGGCGAAAACAGTGAAATTTATTTTCACGGCGTGTCAATGGGCTGCGCAACAGCACTTATGGCAGCCGGCGAAAATCTGCCCGCAAACGTAAAGGGCATAGTGGCGGACTGCGGCTATACCACTGCTTACGAGCAGTTTTGCAGGGTTATACGGATGTGGTTCCACCTGCCGCCGATACCGCTTATTCCTGCGGCAAATCTGCTTTGCGGAATAATCTGCGGCTGGCACTTCAAGGAGTGCGACACAAGGAAATGCCTGTCCCTGTCTGAAATTCCCGTGCTGTTTATCCACGGCGAAAAGGACGGCTTTATAGATAAGGGAATGAGCGTTGAAAACTACAACGCCTGCAAAGGCAGGAAAAAGTTAGTGCTTTTTGAGAACGCAGACCACGCGGAAAGCTTCTATAAAGACCCTGAGAGGTACGAAAGGGAGATTGAGGAGTTTTTCGGGGTATGAGAGATTGGCGGAGGAGAGCAGGAAATCCACTTAAATCAGCGGGTCAGACTGTTGAAAAAGCCATTATATAAGTTAAGGTCAAGCCTTTGAGAAGGCTTGACCTTAAACTTTAAATATGACTTTTTGATAACCTAAAAAATTCAATTCCCCGGTTCTTTCAGCTTATTTCTTTCTGCGCTTTGCCGCAAATATCAGCAATGCCGAACCCGCCGCAGCCGTAAGTGCGATAACGTTGACAGGAACGCTTGTTACAGGGTTTCTGTCTGAGCTTGCGTCGTCTGAGCCTCCTGTGTTGCTGTTGTTGCCCGAATTATTACTGCCGTCGGTATCATCGTCAATCACAGCGTCAGAATCGTCATCGTTGTCAGGCGGCGTGTCATCATCGGAATCATCGTCTGAGTCGTCATAATCATCATCTGAATCATCGTCGTAGGAGTCGTCAGCGTCGTCCGTATCGTCGTCATAATCTTCGTCAATGGTATCGTCCGCATCATCGTCCTCATCGTCGGGAACGAGTACATCTTCGTCACTGTCGGCAGGCGGCTCGGTTGTCTTTGCGGTGGTTGTAGTGGTTGTAGTGGTGGTTGCCGTTCCTGTCTTTACAAAACGTCCCGACACGGTCACGTCCGAAGCGGGCATTGTGAAAGCGTAGGTAACGGTCATACCCGTTACTGCAACAGGAGTTGCGGCAATTACCTTTGTACTGTCGCTGGTCTGATAAACCTTTATTTCCTCAATTTCGTTTCCATTGGTAGGAGTTGCAGCGATAAGGACCTGGCTGCCTGCGGCTGCCTTGATTTTGGAAATAGTCATAACGCCGTTTGCGTTGTTGTTTACAAGCGATGAAATGTTGTATTCCTTTTCCGAGAAAATAGGTGAAACCAGTACGTCGCTTTCAGGCATTACAAACGTAAACGAGGACGTTGTGGCAACAACTCCGCCGTCGCCGGAGCGCACTACCGTAATGCCGCTCAGTTCATAATTGGATACGTTGGTTGTGGTGGAAACGGAAATCTTGACAGTTTCGCCGGGATATGCAAGAGTTCTGTCCGAAACGACCGCGCCTATTGCCGAAGAGCTTATAATAACGGAATACGCTTTTTTGGTATTTGTTCCGAAGTATGGATAGCCGCCGTTTACCGTTGCGGAATTTGTCCATGACTTCAGCATGGAATTGCCCGAAGCGAAGCTGTTAAGCCTTTCAACAAGGTCTGCCGACTTCATCTGAGAAGCCTCCATTCCCGTTATGCCTGCAAGGTAGTTGATTGACGTGAAGTTGGGGTAAAACGATTTGTAGAGGTTGTACTGATATGAGGAAGTACCGCCGTATGTGCTGTACTGGGTGTCGTAGAAGCAGTTGTTGACAGTTGTTGCGGAGGTGATTTCACCGTGGATTGCGCCGCCCTTTTCAGTGCTGGACGGGCAGCTTACGTTAGCCGCATTGTAGCAGTTTACAATAGCCGACGAGCCAAACTGTGAATAAACGTCATAGCCGAAAATGCCGCCTGTTTTGTAAGCCACCGACGCGTCCTTTGAGCTGTTTGTTACTGTTCCGATGTTGTAGCAGTTGTAGATTGCGCCGCCGTTTATCTGACCCGCGATACCGCCGATTCCGGAGTGTCTGCCCGCAACCGCGCCCGCGTTCACGCAGTTAAGTATGTTTGCGCCGCTGCCCACATAGCCTGCAATTCCGCCTGCGTCAGAGGAACCGTTCTGGTTTGTTGAGCTGACCGCGCTGCTGTTTGTGCAGCTGTCGACAGTACCTGACGCAAAGTAGCCTACAATTGAGCCTACATAGGAGTTGCCTGTTACGCTGCCCTTTGAATCGATAACAACGTTTCTGATTGTAGCGCCGTTAATGTATGAGAAAAGTCCGACATTATCGGCTGTGGAGGTAATTCTTAGTCCGCTTATAGCATAGCCTGCGCCGTCAAAGGTACCTTTGAAATAGCTTGTGGTGTTTCCGATTGGCGTAAAGCCCCTGCCAACCGAGATGTTAGCCGCAAGGGTAACGACCTTGCCTTCAAAGGTAACGCCCTGAGATACAAGGGACGAAAGCTTTTCAAGTCCAACCGTATCGCTTACCGTGTACTGAAGAAGCGTTGTATTGTTTTCGTAGTCGTTGATGTTTGCCGACTGTATAACGGGAACAACAGGAGTTGTGTCGGACGTTGAAGAAGAGGACGAGCTGTCCGATGTATCCGTTGCCTGAGGAGCAAGGGTAGTTGTTGAGGAGGAGCTGCTTTCCTGCGGAGTGCCGCTGCTTGTGGCAATGCTTCCCGTATCGGCAGGATTCCCCTCAACCTCGCCTGACGCGCCTATGACCAGCAGCGCCGTTTCGGTTTCGCCGTTTGCACTGGCGGAAATTCCCCAGAAAACAAGCAGTATAAAGAATACAAATGCAACAGCAATTGTACAGAATTTCAGAATATTTTTAAATGTTGACAAAATATCACCCCGGATGCATAATTATACATTCTTAATATAACACATTCAATCCAAAATTGTCAATAACAAATACCTGATTTTACCTTATAATTTGTAAAAAAATCCCGCAGCCTGCCGACTGCGGGAGCTTTCGTTTATTCAACCATAACGTTAAGCAGCTTGTGGTCTGCCTTATGACAGCCCGACATATTGCCGCCGTTTGCCGCCGCGTCCGAAACTGCGTCCAGCGCAGCTCTTGCGGCTTCCGCAGAATCAAGCTTGTTTTCCGGCTCTGCGGCTGAATTTACAAGGTTGCGGTCAAAGCGTCCTTCTCTTTCGACCGTTTTATTTTCACTTCGGGAAACCTTTTTTGCAGATCTGCCTGCCGCGCTTGTGCTGTTGACCGCCGAAACAGAACCTGCCGACTGTATTGCTGACATCTGAAAACCCCTCCCGTTTATAATCTTTAGCTTAATTATAACTTAACGGATACATAGTGTCAAGGGCTTTTAGGCAATATTATTTCTTTTTACCAAAAAGTTTAGCAAAAAAGCCTTTCTTTTCGGTTTGCTCCGTTTCGCTGTCCTCGGACTGCTGTTCGTCGCTGTCGTCGTCATCGTCAAGGTCGTCGTCGCAAAGCTTAACCTCGTCTGACAAAATCGCCTCTATGGTGCGCTTGCGCTTCAGCTCGTCCCCTGCGTCTTCAAGGAGATAGGTCCATATTTCCGTTGGCGCCGCAATGTGATAGTCCTCGGCTTTGCCGCATTTCAGCACATCGCCGAGCTTTTCGCAGACGTCCGCCGTCAATTCGTCCTCCATACCGTTAAAGTATTCCTCGCAGGCAATGTTGTACTCCTCCGCAGGGCTTTTGCCGCCTACCGCCATAAGGTGAATCCCCTCGCGCAGCGACGAGGTATACTCAAGGTAGTCCGTCCAGAAATCGTTTATGCACTGAACGGTAATATCGCGTTCCAGCCTTTCGGTTTCGGCTGCGCCGAACTTGTTCACTGCCTGCTCGTATTCGTCGGGCAGGTTGTCTTTCCATATATGGGGCGTGGATTTGCCTGTCATAAAGCGCTTTCTTGCGGAAAAGGCGGCGTCCCTGTGTTTTTCGCCTATCATTGTGAATTTCATCAGCCGCTTGCGCTCGTCGAGGGCGTTTCCCTCGGAAATACGCTGAACGCGCTCAATCTCACGAAGCAGCACCTTATCGGTAAGCTGCTCGGCGGTAGGTTCGGGATAATGCCTTGAGGGAACAAGGCTTTTAAGCTCGCAGTTTTCCATTATCTGCTCGTCAAGCGATACAAACACCTGCGACCGTCCTATATCGCCCTGTCTGCCCGCTCTGCCTTTAAGCTGATTGTTTATGCGCGAGCTTTCGGCAAGGAAGGTGCTTATTGCGAAAAGTCCACCTGCCGCGGCGGCTTCGTCATGATACTTTTCATCGGCGCCGCCAAGCTTGATGTCAACGCCTCTGCCTGCCATATTGGTGGAAATTGTAACCGCTCCGGGAAGTCCTGCGTCCTTGATGATTTCGGCTTCCATTTCATCGTTTTTAGCGTTCAGCACGCTGCACTCAATGCCCTTTTCCTTAAGCAGTGCGGCAAGCCGTTCGCTTTCGGCAATGCTGGACGTTCCCGCCAGAACAGGCTGATTATTGCCGTGAGCCTGCTCGATTGCCGCCGCAACCGCATTATATTTAGCGCTGCTGTCATAATACACCGCCATCGGCAAATCTACCCTCGCCGACGGAACGTGGGGCGGAATTATCTCAGGCTCAAGACCGTAAAGCTGATAAAACTCGTCCTTTGCGCCTGCGGCAGTGCCTGTCATTCCCGCAAGCTCAGGGTACTGGCGGATAAAGAACTGAATGGCGATTGTTCCCATTATCGTGCCGCGGGTGGTGGGAGCAATTCCGTGCTTTACCTCAACTGCCGTCTGGAGCGAGCCCGGATAGTGCCTGTTTTTGGCAACCCTGCCCGTAAACTCGTCAATAAGCTGTATTTCGCCGTCCTTGACAATATAGTCCTTATCCTCTGTAAGGAGGTAGTTTGCTTTAAGACACTCGTTGATTTTTACTAACAGCTCTGAGTTTTCCTCATCATAAATATTGTCAGCGCCGAAATGGCTTTCCGCCTTTTCAGCGCCCTTGTCGGTAAGGTACGCCGTTCTTGTGATGTCGCTGAGAGAGTATTCCTTTTCGGAAAGGCTTTTCACAAAGTCCATTACCGCAGGCATTTCCCCGTCAGGCTCAACCGCCACGTTTCCCGCTACAACAAGAGGTATTCTCGCCTCGTCAATCAGCAGGGAATCCGCCTCGTCCGCAATTGCGCACATAAAGGGCTGCTGAACGGTTTCGCTTTCGGATTTTGCCACAAAGTCCCTGAGGAAATCAAAGCCGCACTCCTTGACGGTGGTGTAAAGAACGTCTGCTTTATAGTATTCTTTGCGCTGTTCGCGGGGAGTGTTTTCGGTAATGCAGGCTGCCGTTACTCCTACGCTGTCGTAAATTGGCTTCATCCAGTTCATGTCGCGGTTTGCGAGGTAGTCGTTGAAGGTTAGGATATGCACGCGCTTTCCCTCAATTGCTTTCGCGCAGGCGGCAAAAACGGCTGCAAGGGTTTTTCCCTCTCCCGTAGCCATTTCAATAACCTTGCCCCTGTACAGTGCGTCAGCCGCTTTCAGCTGCTCGTCAAAGGGCGTAACGCCGAGCTTTTCCTCGGCAGCCTTGAAGCAGGCGGCAAAGGTGTAGGCGGCCGCTTCGTCCGAAGCTGCCGCACGAGCCTTTTCACTAAGGTCGGAAAGGCTGAATTTTTCGGCAATCCTTTTGATTTCCGCGATTTTTTCGTTTATATTTTCTGCCATATTATGACTTGCCTTTCATATAATAGTATAGCTACATAATACCACATTCGGGCGGCAAAAGCAACGTTTTCCGCATTTTGGTGCAAATTTTGCATTTGCTATTGAAATTATTGCGAAAATGTGAGAAAATAGATAGTAACGTTTTGATTTATAATTACCTGAAAGGACACCATAAATGAATACATCAGCAATAATACTCGCCGCAGGCGACGGTAAAAGAATGAAATCCGCAAAGCCGAAAGTGCTTATGGAAGTGCTTTCCGAGCCAATGCTTGGCTGGGTGCTGGACAGCGCCGAAAAGGCAGGAGTCGAAAATATAGGCATAATTACAGGAAACGGCGCCGAGCCTGTCCGCGCTTACCTTGAAAAAAGAGGTACATACAAAACATACCTGCAAGCCGAGCGCAAGGGTACAGCCCATGCCGTAATGCAGGCGGAGGAGCTTTACAGCAGGTCTGACTGCGTTCTTGTTCTTAACGGGGACGGACCGTTCGTCGACGCGGAAACAATTGCCGCCTCTCTTGAATTTCACAAAAAAAACGGCAACAGCGTTACCGTTATCACCGCCGAAATCGACGACCCTGCGGGCTACGGCAGAATTGTAAGAGGAGCGGACGGAGAGCTTGAGGCGATTGTTGAGCAAAAGGACTGCAATGACGAGCAGAAAAAAATACGGGAGGTCAATTCGGGGGCTTACTGGTTTGACGGAAAGGCGCTGACGGCTGCGCTGCCGAAGGTAACTCCCATGAACGCAAGCGGCGAGCTTTACCTCACCGACACAGTTTTCATAATCAGAGGCTGCGGCGGAAAGGCAGGCGCGTACAACGCCCCTAATCCCGATATTGTTCTCGGCGCAAACAGCAGAAAGGACCTGCTGGAGCTTAACACAAAGGCGAGAATGGCAGTTATCGGAAAGCACCTTGACAACGGCGTTGAGTTTCTCTGCACCGACGGAATAATCATCGGCAAGGACGTTGTTATCGGGCAGGACACGGTTATCCTCCCGAACACGATTATCGGCGGAAAAACCGTTATCGGAAAGAACTGCGTTATCGGTCCGAACTCGTTCATCGAAAACTGCAATATCGGGGACGATAACCACCTGAACAATGTGCAGGCGTTTGACTCCGTAACGGACAGCAGCGTTAAGGCAGGTCCTTTCGTTCAGCTAAGACCCGGCACTCACATTCACGAGGGCGTGAAAATCGGCGACTTCGTGGAGCTTAAAAACGCCGAAATCGGCGTAAACACCTGCGTTGCCCACCTTACATATTTAGGGGACTGCACAGTGGGACGGGGGGTAAACTTCGGCTGCGGCTGCGTTACCGCCAACTATGACGGCATAAACAAGTATCATACAAATATCGGCGACTACGCCTTTATCGGCTGCAACACCAACCTTATCGCGCCCGTAAACGTAGGCGAAAACGCCACCACAGGCGCAGGCTCTACCATCACAAGGGACGTCCCCGCAGACAGCCTTGTTGTTGAGCGCGCAGAGATAAATGTTATTGAAAACTGGGAGAAAAACAAACAGCATAAGAAAAAATAAGGAGCGATTATGGAAAACGAAATCACACTTCCCGAAGCGGAAGCAAAGGCTGAAAGCCTTGTTCCCGAATACAAGCGAACCTGCTTCAGATTGGGCTTTTTCTTTGCGGTAATGTTCCTGCTGAGAGCGGTGGGAACAACGGCAATTCGGCTTATTTACGACAAGGTGCAGATTGCCGACCCAACGGCGTTGTTTGTTCTGCGGTTTGTTGTTTCAACCCTGTTTTTGCAGTTTGCGCCATGCTTTATCGGCGCTGCAATGCTGGGCTTTTTCGGCAAAGGCAGGCTGAAAGGCTTCTATGCAAAGCCGAAGCATTTCGCAAAGGCAGTGGGCAACTTTCCCGCAATTTACGGCATGGGAATGTTTGCAAATATTCTCACCATCGTTGTTTCCTACCTGATTACCTCAAACACCGACCTTGGGGAATCCTTCAACACCGCAAACTCGGCGCTTACTCCGCCGAATCTTCCCTCGGCGCTGTTTCTGCTGTTCGTGCTTGTGGTAATTGCGCCCATAACAGAGGAATTTGTGTTCAGGGGACTGGTTTTCAGCTCCCTTAAGCCTTACGGAAACGGCGCTGCGATTCTGGTAAGCGGAATTTCCTTCGGCGTTTTTCACGGCAATTTCCAGCAGCTTTTCTACACAGCCATACTTGGAATCTGCCTTGCATATATTACTTATGCAACCGGCTCGATTCTTTCGTCAACGGTCATTCACGCAATGGTGAACGGAGTTTCGGGAATACTTCTGCTGTTTATGTCTACCGAGGCGGTGCAGGATTACGCTTTGTCGGGCATGAAATACGACGATATTCCCGCCTCTGACGGAATTGTAGTCACCCTTTTCGCAATATTCGTAATAACCGCCCTTATAATTGCGGGAGTAGGCGTTGTGCTCGCCGTTATCAAGCTGCGCAAAATCAAGCGGTACAAAATCGCTCCCGTATGGAGCGAAATCAAGGGCGGCAGGAAGCTCCTTATTTTTATCAGCAGAGTTCCTGTAATTATTGCTGCGGTGCTTGCCGCCGACGCATTTTTATTCAACTTTGCCGCAATGGGACTTTACACTTTATTAAGCTGACGGAGGCAATGTGAACGAAAACATCAACATTAACGCCGAATCCGTAACCGACGGCGGCTTTGAACAAAAGATAGCCGCGGCGGATTTCAAGAGCATTTGCCGCAAAATCGGCGGCGCAGTGTGCATTTTAGGAATAAACGACATAGCAGTTTCCACTCTGCTCGTATATATAATGGCGTTTTTTGGACTTGGAAAAATCGCAGCTATAAACGACATTTTCAGCTACGGGGTGATGTGGTTCGTAAACGACGTGTGCGTTTATCTTTTTCCCATAGTTGCGCTGTCAATCCTTTTCAGGCGGGAGCTTAAGGAAAAATACAGCGACTTCACCTACAAGAAAATGAGCTGCGAGCCGCTGATTATCTTCCCCGCAATGATTGCTCTCGGTTCAATCGGTTCATACATTACAAATTTCATTGCGGATATAATGGACGCCCTTTTCGGAACGGGCGAAATCCCCGAAGCCCTTGCCGGCGCAAAGCCCGCAGGCGACATTGCTCAGTCGGTAATTTATATAGTGTTTGTCTGCCTTATAGGTCCCGTCTGCGAGGAAATTATTTTCCGCCATCTGCTGCTGCGCCCTTTGCGCAGATACGGCGACTGGCTTGCGATAATTTTTTCGGCGGTCTGCTTTGGCGCGTTCCACGGCAATTTCGACCAGTTCGCATACGCGGCGTTTGTAGGCGTTTTCCTTGCTCTGTCGGCAGTGCGGAGCAACTCAATAAGAAACTCTATCCTGCTCCACGTTATAAACAACCTTATAGTCTGCCTTTCCGACGTACTGCCGCAGCTGAAAAGCAGCGAGATCCTGCCCACGTTCTCCGATAAAATCATTGACGGCATGACTACTGTGATAAGCTTTTTCTACACGGTAATTCTGTGGGTCGGTCTGGCGGCGTTTGTGGTAATGATTGCAACGGGAATGTTCCGCCTGCATAACGGGTTTACCGCCGTAAGCAGCAGAAAAAAAGCGGCTATGGTGCTGATTAACCCCTTATTGTGGGTAGGAATTGTGCTGATAGTACTGATATTCATGGGAATAAGAATATAAAAACAGCCTGCTTTTTAGCAGGCGGCAGACTGTCGAAAAAGTCAAATTTAAAGTTTAGGTCAAGCCTTTTCAAAGGCTTGCAGGTTCTTAGGGCAGCGCCCTAAGC
>CAKSIR010000062.1 GCA_934462775.1 uncultured Ruminiclostridium sp. | reverse complement strand
GGTCGAGGTGACGGGACTTGAACCCACGGCCTCTGCGTCCCGAACGCAGCGCTCTACCAAACTGAGCCACACCTCGATATTGGCGGGAAACCGCCTTTGTTTTATTCTACGCCATATTGACTGCGGTAAGCTTTCATTGCGTCAAGATGTTCCTTGCCTTCAATGACGCCGCTTTCAATGGCTGCGATAATATCGTTGATATTTACGATTGAGTAAATTCTGATGCCAAACTCCCTGCTGACCTCCTGTACAGCTGAAAGGTCGGTCTGAAGACCTTTTTCCATTCGGTCGCACTGGATTACCATTGCTGTCACATCAACATCAGCCGCCGCCTTAAGCTTCGGGAGAACCTCTCTCAGCGCCTTGCCGGATGTCATAACATCTTCGATAATAACAACCTTTTCCTTATCGGTAAGCTGCTTGCCTACGATAACGCCGCCCTCGCCGTGATCCTTGGCTTCCTTGCGGTCAAAGGAATAGTTTACATCTATGCCGAACTTGTTGAATAAAGCCGTTGCTGTTGCTACTGCAAGAGGAATGCCCTTGTATGCAGGTCCGAACAGCGTTTCGAACTCAATACCATTGTCGTGAATACATTCAGCATAAAATTCGCCAAGCTTTGCAAGCTGAGCGCCTGTGTTGTAGTTACCTGAATTCATGAAATAAGGGGATTTTCTGCCGCTTTTCAGTGTGAATTCTCCGAAAGTGAGAACACCGCTGTCAACCATAAACTTAACAAATTTTTCTTTATATGTCACGGTTTTACCCTCCAATCTCATGAGTGCTTTAACATTATATCACATATTTTTCCGAATTTCAAGTATATTTTAAAAATTTTTTTACTTATTTTGCAGAATTACAATAGAAGCATATCATCTCAAAAAAACGAACCTGCCGTCGAAAGGAAAGCGATTGACGGAAAAATCCCAACGGCATTTCCCTGGTAACAGGTTCTATAATCAGTCTATCACAGTTGCTTGCAAATGTCAACACAGATGGCAGCAAATTCCTTAAACATATGCAGGAATGTCGCCTTAAATTTTATTATAACAGAAAAGGTAAGTTAAAAACACTTTTGCGCATTGCAAAAAAATGATTTGTAATCTATAATGAAGAAAAACAATATGGAGGATATTATGGCAAATCTTATTATAAACGCGCACAATCTGAAAAGCAGAATAAATAAGGAAATATACGGTCATTTTTCCGAGCATCTCGGAAGATGTATCTATAACGGAATCTATGTGGGAGAGGACTCCCCTATACCCAATATCAAAGGAATGAGAACAGATGTTGTTGAGGCGCTTAAGCAAATCAGAATCCCCGTGCTGCGCTGGCCCGGCGGCTGCTTTGCGGACGACTATCATTGGATGGACGGAATCGGCGAAAAATCCAAACGTAAAAAGATGATAAACAATCATTGGGGCGGCGTTACCGAGGATAACAGCTTCGGCACTCACGAGTTCATGGATTTATGTGAAATTCTCGGCTGCGAGCCATACATTGCGGGTAATCTCGGTTCGGGAACGGTAAAGGAAATGTCCGACTGGATTGAATATATGACCTCCGACAATGTTTCTCCCATGGCTGACCTGCGCCGCAGCAACGGCAGAGAAAAACCGTGGAGACTGAAATACTTCGGCATAGGCAACGAAAGCTGGGGCTGCGGCGGAAATATGCGTCCTGAGTATTACGCCGATTTGTACAGGCACTACCAAACCTACTGCCGCAATTACAGCGGAAACGAGCTTTACAAGGTTGCCTGCGGTCCTAACAGCAACGACTATAACTGGACGGATAAGCTCCTTGAAAGCGTCAAGCCATGGCACACCAAAGCAATCAGCCTGCACTACTACACCGTTCCGTCGGGAAACTGGGAGAAAAAAGGCAGCGCAACCGAATTTGACAGCGGCGAATACGAGGAAACAATCAGAAAAACACACTATATGGAGGAGCTGATTACAAAGCACTCCGAAATAATGAGCAGACACGACCCAAAGCATGAAATCGGACTGATCGTTGACGAGTGGGGAACATGGTACGATGTTGAGCCGGGAACAAACTCCGGTTTCCTCTATCAGCAAAACACAATGCGCGACGCCATTGTCGCCTCCGTCAACCTCAACATATTCAACAATCACTCCGACCGCGTTGTAATGGCTAATATTGCGCAATGCGTCAACGTTCTCCAGTCGGTAATCCTCACCGAGGGCGAACGAATGGTCAAAACGCCCACATACCACGTTTTTGATATGTATAAGGAGCATCAGGACGCAATGCTTGCAGACAGCTTTATTGACGATAAGAGCGGACTTCCAGACATTTCCCAGTCTGTGTCTGTCAAGGACGGCAAAATGCACATCACAATCTCCAACGCGTCACTTACGGAGGAAAAGGAAATTAACGCTGAAATTTCAGGCTTTGACTTTAATAAGGTATCCGCCGAAATACTTACAGAGGACGTTCACGCCCATAATACATTTGATATTCCTAATAAGGTAGAGGTGAAAACGTTTACAAATGTAAAAATGTCCGAAAATACCTTAAAATTTACACTTCCGCCCTGTTCAGTGGTTGCAATCGAAATAAAAAAATGATATACTGTAAAAGATGTCTTTTGTCGGAAATAGACAAAGATAAATATTTTGAAAATGTATATGAGTACATTTCGTTGATTCCTGCGGAGCAAAAATGCTCCGACGAGGTTTATAAAAACCGTCTTGCCGCCTGCAAGGAATGCGACAAGCTGGTAAACGGAATGTGTTCCGAATGCGGGTGCTTTGTAGAGGTGAGGGCAGTGCGTAAAATCAATCGCTGCCCGTGTATACAGCGCCGCTGGTGAAATGAGGGGTAGTGTATGTTAGAGAAGTTAAAGGACCAGGTGTGTCAGGCAAACAAGCTTCTGCCAAAGTGCAATCTTGTTACTTTCACATGGGGAAATGTTTCGGGAATTGACCGCGAAAGCGGACTTGTCGTAATCAAGCCGTCGGGCGTTTCCTACGAAAAAATGCAGCCGTCCGATATGGTGGTGGTTGACCTTGAGGGAAAAAAGGTGGAAGGCGAGCTTAACCCGTCATCAGATACGCCAACGCACATCGAGCTTTACAAAGCCTTTGACAAGCTGGGCGGAATCGTACATACACATTCGCGCTGGGCAACTATAATGTCGCAGATAGGCATGGACATTATTCCTTACGGTACAACTCACGCCGACTATTTCTACGGCGAAATTCCATGCACAAGACCTATGAAAAAAGAGGAAATTGAGGGAGATTACGAAGCCGAAACAGGCAGATTGATTGTTGAAACCGTGTTAAGACGCGGCGTAAAGCCGGAGGACAATCCCGCCTGCCTGGTAATGTCCCACGGACCGTTCGCATGGGGTCAGAACGTGTTCGAGGCGGTTCACAACGCGGTTGTTCTTGAAGAAGTTGCAATGATGGCATGGCACACCATGCAGGCGCCTTTCGCAAACGGCAGAATGCAGCAGGAGCTTATCGACAAGCACTACTCCAGAAAGCACGGCGAAAACGCATATTACGGACAGAAAAAATAATAAAACAGCCTGAGATTTCGTTTCTCAGGCTGTTTTTTATTTCTTTCCTGTTTTTATAAAATCAATCAGCTTTTCCACATCGTCAAAGTCATCATAATCACCGTTAATTCCGTTGCGGTGATACACTATTCCCTGCTTTTCGTTCCTTTCAAGGCAGTCAAGCAGAGCTTCCTCGCCATATCTTTTAGCAAACAGGGTGAACCCGTAAGGCTTTATCTTTGCAAGCAGACCTTTTCTGCATTCACTGCCGCAATTATAGCAATGGTCAACATTCAGTTCAATGGAGCACTTTCTGTTTTCGCACCATTCCCTGTCGTGACACTCGTCGGAGCTGCACCCGTTGCAGGCTGCATTTTCCGAACACAGGCAGCAAGCCAATCCGCACCTTGCAATTCCCAGTTCACGTTTCATATTATCACCTGTTTTATCAGCCAAGACGGAGCATTTCATCAATGCACTTTCTCGCCTGCTTTATATCGTCGTCGGTCATTTCAATTTCGAAAGCTTTGCCATTTCCTATTCCCTCTAGGGACTTGTAAACGTCCATAAGAGTCGTAAGCTTCATGTTGGGGCAAAGAATTTTCTTTGAAAGAATGTAGAATTCCTTGTCGGGACATTCGTACTGAAGATGCTCGGCAATGCTCATTTCCGTACCGATAATAAATTCCTTGCAGTCGGACTTCTTTGCGTAGTTCATAATGCCTGAAGTTGAGCCTATATAGTCAGCCTTTGCAACAACGGCGGGAACACATTCAGGGTGAACCAGCACCTTTGCATTCGGGTGCAGCGCCTTTGCCTTGTCAACCTCGTCCGCCGTAACAGCCGCATGAACGGGACATCCGCCCTGAACCAGCTTAATGTCCTTTTCGGGAACATTGCGCTTTACATAATCTCCCAGGTTGCAGTCGGGAATAAACAGAATCTTGTCTGCGTCCAGCTTTTTAACAATAGTCAGCGCTGAGGACGAAGTAACGCATACGTCGCACAGCTTTTTGAGAGCGGCGGTGGTGTTTATGTAAGCGACAACCTTTCTGTCAGGCTCCTGCTTTTTAATGTATTCCAGCATTTCAGGCTCCATCTGCTCCGCCATAGGGCAGCCCGCCATGGGATTTGCAAGATAAACGTTCTTCTGAGGGCTGAGCATTTTCGCGGTTTCAGCCATAAAATGCACGCCGCAGAACAGAATATTCTGCTGCGGACATTCTCTTGCCTTATCGCTGAGGGCAAAGGAATCTCCCACAAGGTCTGCGATTTCAACAATTTCTCTTGCCTGATACGAGTGGGCAAGGATTGCAACGTCCTTTTCCTTTTTAAGCTTTAATATCTGTTCCTGAATATCCTTAATCATAACTTTTCCTTTCACTTTATGCAAAATAGGGATAAGCTGCACAAATCCCAGTATATAAGTATATTATATTGCAGTATTGTCCGTGTGTCAATATTCACTTTATATAGCTGTTTTAATATATAAAGTCGGAAATTATGACAATTTCCCATTGCAAAAGATTTTGAAATGTATTATAATTAAAAAGTAAATGCTTTATAATAATTTTAGAGTAAAATCTGTTCATATATATTAGGAGAACTTATGCTTTTTGCCGACTTATTTTTCTTGTACGCATTCCTCCCCGCCTGCATTATCCTGTACTTTTTAACAAAGAACATCGCCTGGCGGAACGGCGTTCTTATTGTGTTTTCGCTGATTTTCTACGCATGGGGCGAGCCGCTGTGGATAATTCTGATGCTGTTCAGCGTTACTGCCAACTATTTCTTCGGACTGCTCATTGACAAGTGGAAAGGAACGTCCAAAGCAAAACTGCCTGTTATTTTTGCGCTTGTGCTGAGCCTTGGACTGCTTGCCGTTTTCAAGTACAGCGGATTCGTCGTTGAAAACCTCAACGCAATTCTGCCTGTCGACATACCTGTGCCGAATATTTCGCTGCCTATCGGCATAAGCTTTTATACATTCCAGATTATTTCCTACATTATGGACGCTTACTGGGGCAAGGTAAAGGTCCAGCACAACTACGCGCGCTTTCTCCTTTATGTTTCCATGTTCCCGCAGCTTGTAGCGGGTCCTATCGTCCGTTACAGCGTCGTTGAGCAGGAAATGGGCTGCCGCAAAACAACTGTGGAGGATTTAAGCGCAGGAATTACCCGCCTTGCAACGGGTCTTGCCAAAAAGGTGATTATTGCCAACAACCTTTCGGTTATCGTTGACTCCTTCCTCGGCTCGGCAAACCTTTCGTCAATGTCGGTTTTGGGTACATGGTACGGCGTAATTCTTTACGCAATGCAGGTTTATTTCGATTTCTCCGGCTATTCGGACATGGCAATCGGTCTTGGCAGAATTTTCGGCTTCCACTTTGACGAAAACTTCAAGTACCCGTTTATCTGCCGCAATATAACCGAATTCTGGCAGAGATGGCATATTTCTCTGGGTTCGTTCTTCCGCGATTATCTGCTCTACGTTCCGATTTTTGGCAAGCGCAGACAGTATTTGAGCCTGTTCCTCGTATGGTTCTGTACAGGATTATGGCACGGCGCAAGCTGGAACTTCATTATCTGGGGACTATATTTCGGCGTGTTTATTTTCCTCGAACGCAAGGTAGGCAACAAGCGCATGAGAAAAATCCCGTCGGTAATAATGCATATTTACAACAAAATCGTAATTATTCTCGGTTTCGGCATTTTCTACTTCACCGACATGGGCAGACTGGGAGATTTCTTCAAAAATCTTGTCGGTGCAAACGGCAATATATTTATCGATCAGGTAACGCAGACCTCCTTTATGAATAACCTCTTCCTGATTATTGCCGCGGTGGTGTTCTGCCTGCCGGTTGTACCGAAGCTCAGAGAATTTGTTGAAAAGGAAACAGCGTCGTTGGCTGTTACAGGAACCGCAACCGTTGTCTGCAACATTTCCTGCCTGCTTGTCAGCAGCATAATGCTTGTCAACGCGACAAACAATCCGTTTCTATATTTCAGATTTTAAAAAGAAGGCGTTAAAATGAAAAAAGTTGTTTCAATTCTATTAGCTTTGGCTATGGCACTGACGTGCCTTTGTGGGTCCGCGTTCGCGGCTAAGGAGGGCAAGGTGACAATTTGGGACGGCGTATTCCCGCTGCAAAAGGGGAAAATCTATATCATCAATCAAAACACGGTTCTGTCAAGAGATGTGGTAATTCCTGTTTCATCAACACTCATTATCAAAAATAACGCAACGCTTAAAATTCCCGCTGAACATTCCGTAACCGTTAAGGGAACGCTGAAAATCAATCCAAAAGGCAGAATATGGCTTTTCGGTACGCTGAACGGCACGGAAAAATCCGCAATCAACGTTTACGGCAGCATCAACACTGCCAAAGGAACGGAAATAAACATTTGCGGAAAGCTTAACGTTTATAAGAGCGGAAAAATAGTCGGACACGGAGAAATAAACCCGTCCACATTCCTCGGAATAACAAACGGCGGCAAAATCACAGTCGACATAAACAAGCCGAAGCCGCGCGAGGTAAACGGCATTACATACGTTGGCGAGGTTCAGCTGGTAAACAAGGAGTATTCTGTTCCGTCTACATACGCTCCCGGACTTAATTCCGAGCTTGAAGCGGCTTTCAATAAAATGAAGAAGGCTGCGGCAGCCGACGGAATAGACCTCAAAATTATCTCAGGATTCCGTTCGTATGATAAACAGAAAAGCGTTCATGATTATTGGGTAAGTCTTTACGGCGAAAAAGCAGCTAACATGATTTCCGCAACTCCGGGCAATTCCGAGCATCAGACAGGGCTTGCCATCGACATAAACGATTTGGTGGAAAGCTTCGCCGATACGCCTGCGGGAAGGTGGCTGGCTAAGAATGCGGTTGATTACGGATTTATCCTGCGTTACCCCAAGGGAAAAAGCGATATAACAGGCTATTCATATGAGCCTTGGCATTTCAGATATGTAGGCACAGAGCTTGCAAAAATGATAGACGACAGCGGACTTACGCTTGAGGAATTCTTAGGCGTTGCGTAATAAAACGAAGGGAAGTATAGGTTATGGAAAAGATTGAATGGGGCTTTGCCAACGGCTATAAGGTTTATCTTTATACGCTGAAGAACAAGTCGGGAATGACAGTTCAGCTGACAAATTACAGCGGTGCACTGGTAAGTGCGGCTGTACCGGACAAAAACGGAAAAATGACTGATGTTGTGCTTGGCTACGATGACCTTAACGGTTACATTGCAGGCGGTTCATCACAGGGCGCATTAGTAGGACGCTATGCAAACAGAATTGCAAACGCAGAATTTACCCTTAACGGCAAGACCTACAAGCTGGTCAAAAACTGCGGAGAACATACTCTTCACGGCGGCGGAATCGGCTTCAACAAGCGTGTTTGGACCATTGACGCCGAGGGCGAAAACTCGGTTACGTTCGGCTATTTCAGCCCTGACGGTGAGGAGAATTTCCCCGGAAATCTTAAAGTTCAGTGCAAGTACACGCTGACTGACGACAACGAAATCAAGCTTGAATACAGCGCAAGCTCAGACGCAGACACAATCATCAACCTCACAAACCACTCATATTTTAACCTTGGCGGCGTTCATGGCGGCTCGGTTATGAACACGGTTTTACAGATATTTGCAGAGGAATATACGCTGGTAACTCCCGAGCTTATTCCGACAGGCGAAATTGCTTCGGTTCACGGAACGGTATTTGACTTTACACAGCCTAAGCGCATTGGCGAGGACGTTGACGCAGGCAGGATTGACGGCTACGACCACAACTTCCTTTTAGGCGAGCCGTTCGTTATGAGAAAGTCAGCCTATGCAGTAAACCCTGCCAATGGGATTACAATGACGATGTTCACAGACGAGCCTGCAATGCAGCTTTACACAGCCAACGGACTTGGCGGTGAAATCGGTAAGGACGGCATTATGATGGAAAAACAGACAGCGTTCTGCCTTGAAAGCCAGTTCTGCCCTGACGCACCGCATCACGACAACTTTGCAAGCCCTGTTCTTAAAGCAGGAAAGGAATTTAAATCAACAACGATTTATCAGTTCGGTGTTGAGAAATAAAAGTGACCGCTCCATAAAGGAGCGGTTCTTTTTATGAATGCAGCCTTTTTATCAGCTTATACACAACCGTATTCTGCATAACGAGCGGTGATTTATGCGCAAAGAAAACAATTCCGTTGCATGGAGATTCAATCTCGGCAATTACCCTATTTTCGTAAGGGTGGAGTATCTCCGCTAAAAGCTCGCCCTGCACCACGTCATCTCCGGGCTGTTTAAGGCGGCGGTAAATTCCGCTGGTTGTTGTGCGAACAGGCATCAAGCCCTCTTCGTCAAGAGTGGTTGCAATATAACCGCCGTGGCACTGATACTTTATCATTCCCATTCTCGACAGAAAACGCAGAACAGCCTGTACCGCCATCTGAGCGGATTTTTCGTCTATCTGCTCGGTTTCGTTGGTGTAAACGGAAAATGCGCTGGTATTGTGGGACTGCCAATTGTAGTTGAGCGTTCCCATGTCGAAGGGTCTTGGCTTTCTGAGCAGAATATACGGCAGACCGAACAGGTTGGCAAGGCTTGTACTCTGGAAGCCCGTTTCCATCATGCGGACATGAGGAATAAAATCGCCCTGAATGTAAAACGACGCAAACTGTATGCCGTACTGATAGCCGTTCACCGTTTCAAAAACGCTGCTTGCAATGCGCTCGGTGGTTTCGCCAAACGGATTGCCTGGAAAATCACGGTTGATGTCGCGGTTGTCCGTTGTCCAGAAGCGCTTGCCGATGTTCATTGAAAAATGGTTGAGCGAGGGGATAACAAGTATTTCGTGATTGTAGCTGAGCTTGCCCTGCTTTTCAAGCTCGGACAGCGCTCTGACAAGCTTTGAGCAGACGTAAAGCTGCTGAATTTCGTTGCCTCTGATTGCGCCCACAATGCAGCATGACTTTTCGCCTTTTCCAAAGCGGTAGCCCTGAACGTTGAAATCTCCTCTGTACGGAGAATTGTAGGTGTAGATTATTTCCTTGTTCATCTTGCACCTCCGAGAATTCTTGCGATAAGGCTGCCTGTCGTAACAATCGGGTACTCGCGGAGAGTGAACACCATTCCGCTGACCTGAGAGAATATTTCCTCTTCAATTTCACCCGTGAAAGGATTTACAATATCGCCGATATGTTCGCCCTTGGTAATACCCATCCAGTGCTTGACCGCAGGCATGAAAACACCGTTATTTTCCGCATGAATAACCGTCACAACGCCGTCGGTCGAAACCATGGGATTGGATACAGGCTTGGTTTCCCCCGTCCATATTCCCATGTTTGCCATAACGGCAAATATACCGTCGAGAAGCTGTTCACCGTAGGATTTGGTAATTCTCATTCCGACGCCCATTTCAACAACAACGGTAGGAACTCCCAGCTCGTTCATCGTGTAGGAAAGGGACGAAGGTCTGACTGCGCTGCTGTCAGCCACCCAGATAAAGTCGGTGTTCAGCATTTTTGCGTATTTCATCAGCTTCACCGAATTTTCGGGAGCGACTCTCACCTGCGGAATTTCGCGGAGAAACACGTCGCTTGAGTGAATGTCAATGCACAAATCAGCGCCCATAATGTCGTTTACTACCATGTGGGCAACGTGTTCAGCCATTGCGCCCGTTTCGCTTCCCGGGAAAATCCTGTTCATATCCAGGTCAAAAAGAGGCACGGAACGGGAAATTGCGTCAATTCCCAACGGATTCAGCGCAGGATATACGTCAACTATTCCCGCAAGGTTTCCCATGTTGGCGTTGACGCGGCGGATAAGCTCGTAACAGACGTACTGACCCTCGATTTCATCGCCGTGAGTGCCTGTTACAATGCAGATTCTTTTTTCCTTTCCGCTAAGCTCCTTGGGAGCAAGACGGTTTTTCTTTATAGTCATGTTTTCGTCTACCGAAAGGGCGGTAGAAACAACTGTTTCCAGCAAACAAATTCTCCTTTCAACGCAAAATGCCCCAATGCACAGCATCAGGGCGCCCTTGCCTTATTTCTGATTTACAAAATAATTCCAGGAATCTCTGCACATCTGGTCGAGAGTTCTCTCAGCCTTCCAGCCAAGCTCCTTGTTGGCTTTTGCAGGATTTGAATAGCACTCTGCGGCGTCGCCTGCGCGTCTGTCCGCAATGACATACGGCACCTTAATGTTGTTTACACGTTCAAAGGTGTTGATGATGTCAAGAACAGAGTAGCCGTTGCCCGTGCCTAAGTTGTAGGGAATACAGCCTGTTTCGTTTCTCACCTTGTTAATTGCCGCAATATGTCCCAGTGCAAGGTCAACAACGTGGATATAGTCGCGGATACAGGTGCCGTCCTTGGTAGGATAGTCGTTGCCGAATACGGAAAGAACCGGCATTTTGCCCGCTGCAACTCTGAGAATAAGCGGCATAAGATTGTTAGGGATACCGTTTGGGTCCTCGCCGATTTTGCCGCTTTCGTGAGCGCCGATAGGATTAAAGTATCTGAGCAGAGCAATGCTCCAGCTGTCGTCAGACGCATAAAGCTGGCGGCATAGATCCTCTGTAATCAGCTTTGTGCTGCCGTAAGGGTTGATTGCAGACAGCGGGAAATCCTCTGTTACAGGGACAGACTGCGGAATTCCGTAAACCGTTGCGGAGGAGCTGAAAACAAGCTTCTTACAGTTGTACTTCTTCATTGTTTCAAGAAGAGTGAATGTTCCGTCAAGGTTGTTTCTGTAATACATAAGCGGCTTTACGCAGCTTTCGCCTACTGCCTTGTAGCCCGCAAAGTGGATAACCGCCTCAATGAAATTTTCGGCAAAAACCTTGTCCATTGCGTTCTTGTCGCATATATCGGCTTCATAGAATTTGCAGTCCTTGCCTGAGATTTCCTTTATAAGTTCAATCGCCTTTGGCTTTGAATTGTAGAAATTATCAACAATAACAACCTCTTCGCCAGCCTTTAAAAGCTCAATGCAGGTATGCGAACCGATATATCCCGCACCGCCCGTTACTAAAATTGCCATAACATTTCCTCCTGTTGTAATTGTTTACACAGCTTTATTATAATCTTAAATAGTGTAAAAGTCAATACAAAATATTTATTACACTTGCAAAAGCGGCGCAATGATAGTATAATATAAATATCAAACTCAAGGACGGAAATTATGAGCAATATTACCTATAAATACATCAAATCCAACAAGGAAGTACAGACCTACATAAGCATGGCGGACGCGTCGTTAAGCTCGATCGGATACACCGAGCACAGCAACGCTCATGTTGAAAAAGCAGCCCAGACCGCATACATGATTCTCTCCACTCTCGGCTATCCCGAGCGCGAATGTGAGCTTGCGCAGATTGCGGCATATATGCACGACATCGGCAACGTCATAAACAGGATAGACCACGCCCAGAGCGGCGCAATTATGGCGTTTCGTCTGCTTTCAAATTTAGGTATGCCTGCGGAGGAAATTGCAATTATCGTTTCCGCCATCGGCAACCATGACGAAAGCACCGCTTATCCCGTAAACCCCATAGCCGCCGCGCTAATAATTGCCGACAAAACCGATGTACGCCGCTCAAGAGTAAGAAAGCCTCTTGTAGAGGACGACGCTGTTGGCGTTCAGCGCATACACGACCGCGTAAACTACGCCTGCGTTGAGTCAAACGTGTACATTTCCGAGGATAAAACCGCGTTTGTCCTTGAGGTAACAATTGACGAAAATATAAGCTCAATCATGGAATATTTCGAGATTTTCATGGAGCGCATGAAGCTTTGCAGAAACGCTGCAAAGACGCTGAAATTGGAGTTTCATCTTGTAATCAACAACAAGAGTATTGTTTGATAAGGCTGCATTTTAAAACATATAACACGAAGCACCACAGAACAAATTTCTGCGGTGCCAGACTGTCGAAAAAGTCAAATTTAAAGTTTAGGTCAAGCCTTTTCAAAGGCTTGCAGATTCCAAAGGCAGCGCCTTTGGTCGTCCTCCGCAGAGGACGAAATTCCCTTTATACGGCGCTTTTTTGCAGGGGTGTGGGG
>CAKSIR010000061.1 GCA_934462775.1 uncultured Ruminiclostridium sp. | reverse complement strand
GCTCGGTAGCTCGTCGGGCTCATAACCCGAAGGTCGTAGGTTCAAATCCTGCTCCCGCAACCAAACTTAAAACCGCTAGAACAGTGCGTTCGGGCGGTTTTACTTTTTTGTTGGAATGGACGGCTTGCGGCGGGGTGGTCACACATGGCGCAAAGCGGTGCAGATGCAGTATGAATTTAGACAGCTTGCGGCTCAACACAATAACAAAAGCGGCTTTGCCCTTGTGGACATTGCCGCTTTAGTTTTTTTAGTATTATGCAGCTGTGTAGCTTACGATTGCAACCTCTGTCAGTGCCTCTTTGCATTTGTCAACAATCTGCTCCAATCGTTCCGTTACCTCAATTGAAAAAGACTCCTCTCCGCATTGGCTGCACTTGTGACAAGGTACATTTTTTACAATAACAATGCAGTTTTCAAGCTGCACCATAAAGGTGGTTGTGCTGTCCACCATATCGCCTTTACAAAAGAAACAGGTCATTTGTTTACCGCCTTTCTCGTTTTATTGTCGCTTTCCCATCTATCCTTTGTGGGATAATATGCCGTTATAACCCACAGCTTTCCGCCGCCTATTGCGCAACAGACGTGCAGCGGCTTTCCGTTAAGGGACATTCCGAGCTCAAGACAGCTCGGAAAAGGATAATCGTTAGGATATTGTTCTATTATTTCGCCGTGCAAAAGAACGTTCAATATATCTTTGCTGTTTATTATGCGCTTTATGCACTGTATATTTGCGTGGCTTGACATTTCGATGTTGCTTTTATCAGTCGCAAGTTCTTGAATTTGTTTCGCTGTCAATTCGTTCATCAGCCCACCCCTTTATAATTCTATATTGTTCCCCACTTTTTCATTCCATTTGTTTTTACTTGCGGTGGATTTAAGTTCTGTAAATATATTATACGAGGAAATGAGGGAAATGTCAATGACGGCAAGGCTTAAGCAGCAGCCGTCAGCCATTTACGGCTGTATCCGCCTGAGCGTTTGCACCGCATAGGGGCATTGTACGGGCTTGGACAGCTTATCGCGGCTTTGCTGACAGCGCCTGAATTTATGTGAAAAATTATTTACATATTTCCTATAAAAAAACTATGAAATTATCAAAAAACCTATTGACATCAATGTCGAAAAAAGCTATAATATTGAATTAGTGCAGACTGGCACGGGGTATAAAATGAAATGGGGAAATTCAGCAATAATGCGCTGTGACAGCAGTCAGCCAAAAAATCGAACAGGAGAATCGCAAATGAAACTAATTTATGACGTCGGCGATAAGCCGAAATTCAAACAGACCCTCGTTTTTGCATTCCAGCAGATGATTGCTATTATGGCGGCAACATTGCTTGTTCCGCTGCTTGTTACAAGCTACGGACTTGATGCAGACCCCGCGGCAGCCCTTTTCGGCGCAGGTATCGGCACAATCGTTTATATCCTTATCACAAAGAGAAAGAGCCCGGTTTTTTTGGGAAGCTCCTTCACATTCCTCGGAGCTTACGCCGCAACAATCGGACAGAATTACGGCTATTGGGGCGTAATAATAGGCGTTGCTTTTGCAGGCCTGGTTTACGTTGTAATCGCAATTCTGGTTAAGATTATCGGTTCCGGCTGGGTAAACAAGCTTATGCCCGCCGTAATTATAGGTCCTATCGTTGCGCTTATCGGTTTAAGCCTTTCAGGCACTGCTACCGGCTGGCTGGCAACCAACGGCGGCAGCGACTACAACCTGCTGACAATCCTTGTCGGTCTGGTTACATTCCTTGCAATCGTAATTTCTTCCGTAAAGGGTTCAAAGACGGTAAAGCTTATACCGTTTATTATAGGTATAGGCGCAGGCTATGTATTCGCTCTTATCCTTACGATTATCGGCAATGCGGCAGGCATTGAATATATGCAGATTCTCGACTTCACCCCGTTTGTGAACGCGTTCGGCGAATTCAGCATTACAAGCATTGTAGACTATCCTAAGTTCTTCTTCCTCAAGGCAATCGAAACAAACGGCACATACCCGATTGACGGCGCTGCAATCGGAAACATTGCGCTTATCTATATCCCGATTGCGGTTGTTGAGCTTGCTCAGCACATTGCAGACCACAAGAATCTTGGCAATATCATTGAGCGCGACCTTATCACAGACCCGGGTCTTGACAAGACTCTCATGGGCGACGGTTTAGGCTCAATCGTAGGTTCAATCTTCGGCGGCTGCGCAAATACAACCTACGGCGAATCAATCGGCTGCGTTGCTATCACAGGAAACGCGTCCGTTATAACTATCTTCACAGCTTCGCTCTGCTGCATGATTTTATCGTTCTTCACACCGTTCGTTGCATTCATTAACTCAATTCCTAAGTGCGTAATGGGCGGCGCGTGCATTGCCCTTTACGGCTTTATCGCAGTAAGCGGCTTACAGATGCTTAAACGCGTTGACCTTAACAACAGCAAGAACCTTTTCGTAGTAAGCGCCATTCTCGTAACGGGTATCGGCGGACTTACGTTCGACTTCGGCTTCAACGAGATTACGCAGGGACCGATTCTTTCAATCACCTCTCTTGCGGTTGCGCTTATCGTTGGTATTATCACAAACGTTATAGTAAACAACGGCAAGCTTGATTTGGGCGAAGAGGAATTTGAAGAAGCTCCTGTCGTAGTGGTTGACGAAATCGGCGGAGAAATTCAGCAGAAGAAAAAGTAATGGCGGTAATAGTAGTAAGCAATTGCCTCCTTGGCTGCAATTGCAGATATGACGGAAAAAACTGCCGCAGCAAAGACGTCAGGGCGCTTGCAAAGGGTAACGTTCTTATAGGCGTTTGTCCGGAGCAGGCGGGCGGACTTGCAACGCCCCGCTGCCCCGCTGAAATACAGGGCGGAAAGGTGATTTCAAGCGCAGGAAAAAACGTTACAAGGGAATACGCAAGGGGCGCTAAGGCGGCGCTGGATTTAGCGAAGCTCAACAAGGCGCAGTACGCTGTTTTAAAGGCTAAAAGCCCGTCCTGCGGAAAGGGCGTTATCTACGACGGCACTTTCACGGGAGGGAAAACCGAGGGAAACGGCGTAACAGCTCAGCTTTTCCTTGACAACGGCATTGAGGTCTTTACGGAAGACGAAATTGACAGGCTTAAGAACGTACTGAAGGGTACAAATTCGAAAGGATAATCAAATGGAAGATTTTCTTAAAAACGTAACGGTGTTTACTCATCCTCTTATTGTTCACAAGTTCACACATATGTGCGATGTGAACACAGGTTCAAAGGAATTCAACGAGCTTACAAAGGAAATTACAACCCTTATGGGCTACGAGGTGCTTAAGGATTTAAAAACAAAGGAAATTCTTGTTCACGGTCCTGTTTCGGATTTTATGTCGCCTGTTGTTGACGAGGATTTCACAATCGTACCTATTCTCCGCGCAGGTCTTGGCATGGTTGACGGACTGAGAATGCTGCTTCCTACCGCAAAGGTAGGACATATCGGTCTTTTCCGTGACGAGGAAACCCTTGAGCCTCAGAAGTATTACTTCAAGCTGCCTGTTGACGTTGCCGACGGTCCCGTAATTATTGTCGACCCCGCTCTTGCAACAGGAGGAAGCGCCGCCGCCGCTATCAAGTTCATCAAGGAAGCAGGCTGCAAGGACGTAAGATTTATGTGTATTCTTGCGTCTGAGGTTGGCTTAAAGCTGCTCCACGAGCAGTATCCCGACGTTCCGATCTACACGGCAAAATATGCTCCCGGTCCGCTTAACGAAAAGGGCTATATCTATACCTCGTTCGGCGACGCAGGCGACAGAGTGTGCGGAACAGTCAGCTATAAGCCGCAGGACTGAATATTATGCAAATCAGTGGGGGACTTTTTCCGAAAAGTTCCCCACCTGTTTTTCAGAAGATACTGAACAATTCCTATTGACAAACTCGGATTTATGGGCTATAATAACACAGTGCAAAACGTAGACTAAGGGTGATGAAATGTCAAAAAAGGAATTGCTTAAAACTGCCTTTATAAAGTCGCTGCCCGTTATGTGCAGCTATGTTTTCGTGGCGATTGCTTACGGAATAATGATGGAGGAATCGGGGCTTGCGTGGTACTATTCGCTGCTGACAAGCGCCGCCGTATATACAGGCGCCTTTCAATTCGTGCTGATTACTTTTCTCAGCGGCGGCGCTTCAATACTGACTATTGCGCTGACGGCGCTGCTTATGAACAGCCGCCAGACCTTTTACAGCCTTACCTTTGTGAACGATTTCCGCAGAATGGGGCGGAAAAAGCTGTACATGATACATACAATGACCGATGAAACCTACGCTGTAAACTGTAGCCTTGACCTGCCCGAAAATGACAGGCACAGCGTGATGTTTTACGTTGCCGTTATGAGCAAGGGGTCGTGGATTATCGGCTCGGTGCTGGGCGGAGTGCTGGGACAGCTTATCCCCTTTGAGCTTGAGGGCGTTGATTTCAGCATGACGGCGCTGTTTGTGGTGATTTTTGTTGACCGGTGGGAAAAGGCTGAAAAGCGCTATCCCGCTCTTATAGGCTTAGGCGTAGGAATTGCCTGCCTGCTGATTTTCGGACAGAGCGGTTTTATGCTGCCTGCGCTGCTGATCTCCTCGGCGCTCCTTATTCTTTTCGGAAAAAAGGAGGAAGCAAAATGACAACGGGAAGCATTCTGCTGGGTATCGGCGTTTCGGCAGTCATTACCTTTCTGCTGCGCGCGCTGCCCTTTATTGCGTTCAGCGGCGGCAGAAAAATGCCGCAGTGGCTTGAGCGGCTGGGTCAGATGCTGCCTGCCGCAATTATGGCGGTGCTTGTGGTGTACTGCTTAAAGGACATAGGCGGAGATTTTGTGGGAACGGGTATCCCGAAGCTTGCGGCAGCGGCTGTCGTGGCGATTTCCTACAAGCTGAAGCACAATATGCTGCTCAGCGTTTTCGGCGGTACTGCCGTATATATGCTGATAATTTACCTTATGAAAATTCTGTGACCCTTTGGAGGAATTTATGCTGAATCAATTTTCAAGAACCGAGCTGCTTTACGGCAAGGCTGCAATGGAAAAGCTGAAAAACTGCCGCGTTGCCGTTTTCGGAGTAGGCGGAGTAGGCGGCTACGTCTGTGAAGCGCTGGTACGAAGCGGCGTCGGCAGGTTCGACCTTATTGACGACGATAAGGTGTGCCTTACCAATCTCAACCGCCAGATTATCGCAACGCGAAAGACCATTGGCAAATACAAGGTTGATGTTATGAAGGAGCGCATGGAGGATATTAACCCCGAGGTCGAGGTTCGCGTCCACAAGTGCTTTTTCCTGCCCGAAAACGCGGACGAATTTCCTTTCGAGGAGTACGATTATGTGGTTGACGCAGTGGATACGGTTACTGCAAAGGTAGCGCTTGTTATGAAGGCAAAGGAAAAGGGAGTGCCGATTATCTGCTCAATGGGCGCGGGAAATAAGCTTGACCCAAGCGGATTCAGAGTTGCGGATATTTACAAGACCAAGGTTGACCCGCTGGCAAGGGTAATGCGATACGAAATGAAGAAGCGCCGCGTAAAAAGGCTGAAGGTCGTTTACTCGGAGGAAATTCCGAGAAGACCTATCGACGATATGGCGATAAGCTGCCGCACCAACTGCGTCTGCCCTCCGGGAGCAAAGCACAAATGCACCGAGCGCAGGGACATTCCGGGCAGTACCGCCTTTGTTCCCTCTGCGGCGGGACTTGTTATTGCAGGCGAGGTTATGAGGGATCTGACTGCCGACGTAATTGCAAAGGCAGGCGGGGAGGAATAATGGAAATTACCGTAGAACAGCTTGAAAAGACGAACAGGGACGGCTGCGTAATTGCAGACATGAGAAGCGAAACGGAGAAGATGTACGGCGCAATTCCCGGCTCTGTTTCGGTTTCAGCCGATAACATGGCGGAGGAGCTTGCCGAGCACAGCGGAAAAAAGATAATCGTTGTCTGCGCAAGAGGTCAGTTCAGCGTTGGGGCTGCCGAGGGGCTGCGCGAAAAGGGCTTTGACGCATACAGCCTGC
The DNA here is from genome assembly GCA_934462775.1 of uncultured Ruminiclostridium sp. Lineage (GTDB taxonomy): Bacteria > Bacillota > Clostridia > Oscillospirales > Ruminococcaceae > Ruminiclostridium_E. The sequence continues at coordinate 6,622 of CAKSIR010000061.1, read as the reverse complement.
AAGGGGGCTACATGGCGTGGCTCATGAACGAAATGCAGAAGCAGGAAGCGGACGAGGTTTGCGAAAGCGTTGAAAGGAGCCTGCACAAAAGGTTCGGCAAAAGCATTTGGAGCAATTTCACCAAGGCGATAAACACCTATCAGCTTGTAAAAGAGGGCGACAGGGTGGCTGTCTGCATTTCGGGCGGCAAGGATTCAATGCTTATGGCTAAGCTTTTCCAGATGCTGAACCGTCACAGCAAATTCCCGTTCGGGGTTGAATATATCGTAATGGATCCCGGTTACAGTCCTGCCAACAGGCAGGTTATAGAGGAAAACGCACGGCGGCTGAAAATTCCCGTTCGCATATTCGAGTCGGACATTTTCGAGTCGGTTTATCACGTTGAGAAAAATCCGTGCTACCTTTGCGCGCGAATGAGGAGAGGTCATCTCTACAATTTTGCAAAGCAGCTTGGCTGCAACAAAATCGCGCTGGGTCATCACTATGACGATGTGATTGAAACAATCCTTATGGGTATGCTGTACGGCGCGCAGATTCAGACCATGATGCCGAAGCTGCACAGCACCAATTTTGAGGGAATGGAGCTTATACGTCCGCTGTATCTTGTCCGCGAGGACGATATTAAGGCGTGGCGGGACTGCAACAGCCTGCATTTTATTCAGTGCGCCTGCAAATTCACCGACACCTGCACTACCTGCAATAACGAGGAAAACCGCTCGAAGCGCGTTGAGATAAAGGAGCTTATCCGCACGCTGAAAAAGGTAAATCCCGAGGTTGAGTCGCATATTTTCAAGAGCGTTGAAAACGTGAACCTTGACACGGTTATCGCCTATAAGCAGGGCGGAGAGCGGCATCATTTCCTTGATGATTACGATGAATAAAAAGGGGCTGCCCGATGTGGGCAGCCTTACTTATTTTTTAAACGGAAGCTCGATATATTTCAGCAGCTCGGGGAAAATCGCACGGTAACCTGTTTCGTTTATATGAAGTCCCTCGATTGTATACTCAGCCTTGAGCCTGCCTTGCTCGTCCTTTAAGCCGTCGTTGATGTCGATATAGTGCTGACCGTGCTTTGCGGCAAGCTTTTCAACCTCCTTGTTGGCAAGGGCGAGTTTTTCGTTGCTGCGGATTTTGATGCACTCTTTCATATTTTCGGCTGCCGCCTCGTAATTTACGGGATAATATGCCATCAGGAAAATTTCAACGCCCGGAACGTGCTCTTCAATAAGCGTGAGTATCCTGTCGTAGTTGCCCATAATCCTTTCCATCGGGATACGCGAATCGCTGAGGTCGTTGGTTCCTATGTTTATGAATACGCGCCTTGGCATAAGCTGATAAACGCATACCTCGAGGGAATTCAGCAACTCGTCCGTAATGTATCCGCCGATTGCGCGGTTGTACACGATTTTGCTGTTTCCCGCTTCCTCAAGGAATTTGTTCACCGGGAACATCTCCATCAGCGATGAGCCTGTAAGGACGGTTTCGCCCTTTGTTGCAGCAGCGTTTGCCCTGCGGTAGTTTTCAAGTTTTATTTCTTTGTCTGTCATGCTGTCACTTCCTAAATAATGAAAATCCTTTTTTCTCGTAAGGCTCGGACTTTACGGAGGTTACGGTGTAGCCTGTTTCGCCGATTGCGGCTTTCAGCTTCTCCTCGTCAATGGGGCTTTCGGAGATTATTTCGGTTACTCCCTTGCTGTGCGAGGAGGTTACCTTTTTAACGTCAAAGCTTTTTCTTACGGTGTCGTTAACGTGGCTTTCGCACATTCCGCACATCATTCCGTCAATTCCAAGCGTTGTTTTTACCATAGTAATGCACCTTCCTTGTAAATCTGTCCTGATTTAATTATATCCGCGCGGGCGGTATTAGTCAAGCACAACTTTTTGTTGACAAAAAGCCCGCACTGCGTTATAATAAACACTGTAATCAAATACAACAGGGAGCTTATTGCTGAGAGGAAGTTAGACTTCGACCTGAAACCTGATTCGGATAATGCCGACGTAGGATTTGTCATAGCGTCAATGCGGAACGAACCTACGTTTGTTCCGCTTTTTGTTTCAGCTCCCCATTCGGAAAGGAAAAGCAATGAATTACAAAACACAGATGGAAGCCGCAAAGGCAGGCTTTATAACCGAGGCAATGAAAGCCGTTGCCGAAAAGGAATACAGAACGCCTGAGGAAATCCGCGACCTTGTTGCAAAGGGACAGGTTGCAATTCCCGCAAACGTTAATCACAAATCGCTTTCCCCTGAGGGAATCGGCGGAGGACTCCGCACAAAAATCAACGTAAACCTTGGCATTTCAGGGGACTGCAAGAATTACGACATGGAATTCGACAAGGTAAAAATGGCAATCGATATGGGCGCAGAGGCCATTATGGACCTTTCCAATTACGGAAAGACCAACACCTTCCGCACACAGCTTATCGAAATGTCGCCTGCAATGATCGGTACTGTTCCGATGTACGACGCAATCGGCTACCTTGAAAAGGATCTGCTGGAAATTACCGCAAAGGACTTTTTGAGAGTAGTTGAGGCTCATGCAAAAGAGGGCGTTGACTTCATGACGATTCACGCGGGACTTAACCGCCGCGCCGTTGAAGCCCTCAAGCGCGACAAGCGCAAGATGAACATAGTTTCAAGAGGCGGCTCGCTGCTGTTTGCGTGGATGGAGATGACAGGCAATGAAAACCCGTTCTACGAATACTATGACGAGGTTCTTGACATATTAAGAGAGTACGACGTTACAATCAGCCTTGGCGACGCGTTAAGACCCGGCTGCATCGACGACAGCACCGACGGCGGTCAGATAAGCGAGCTTATCGAGCTTGGCGCGCTTACCGAACGCGCATGGGCTAAGGACGTTCAGGTTATGGTCGAGGGTCCGGGTCACATGGCAATGAACGAGATTGAAGCAAATATGAAGCTTCAGAAGCGTATCTGCCACGGCGCGCCGTTCTACGTTTTAGGACCGCTGGTAAGCGATATTTTCCCGGGATACGACCACATTACAAGCGCAATAGGCGGCGCAATCGCTGCTGCAAGCGGCGCGGATTTCCTGTGCTATGTAACGCCTGCGGAGCATTTAAGGCTGCCTGACGTAAACGACGTTAAGGAGGGCATTGTTGCAAGCAAGATCGCCGCTCATGCCGCTGACATTGCAAAGAACATTCCTCACGCAAGAGATCTTGACAACAAGATGGCTGAAGCAAGACACAAGCTTGACTGGGACGAAATGTTCAACATTGCTTACGACGGAGAAAAGGCGAGAAGATACTTCGAAACTGTTCCGCCAAAGGACAGACACAGCTGTTCAATGTGCGGCAAAATGTGCGCCGTAAGAACAACGAACATGATTTTAGAGGGCAAGAAGGTTGAATTCTGCTCTGAAAAGTAATCGGTAATTACGCACTGCGTATTATATTCTGCCTTTTTTCATGGGGCAGACTGTCGGAGGGGGAGCGCCCTAAGGCAGTATTTACAGCGATGGGAGCCTGTGGAACAGGCTGAGAGGGTACATACCTTGTACGAGTACCGACCGAACGGAAGCCTGCCGTTTTAGGGGATACCTGTCGCTGTGTGCTTCCGCAATATCATAAAAGGAAGTAAAAAAACATGAAAACAAATGCAAAAAACAACCTGCTCAAGATGATTATGCTGGCAATGCTGGTAGCGATAGGCGTTATAATTTCGCCTATCCTCCGCGTTGAGGGAATGTGCCCCATGGCGCACTTCATCAACATTACCGCCTCGGTGCTCCTTGGACCCTGGTGGTCGCTGCTCTGCGCAACTCTTATAGGCATTATCCGCATGATGTTTATGGGCATACCGCCCCTTGCGCTTACGGGCGCAGTTTTCGGCGCGCTCCTTTCGGGCGTGTTCTACCGTCTGTCAAAGGGCAAGCTGATTGCCGCCGTATTCGGCGAGGTGTTCGGCACAGGCATTATCGGCGCTATCGTTTCCTACCCCGTAATGGCGTTTATTATGGGCAGAGAGGGACTGACGTGGCTGTTCTATGTGCCGTCCTTTATTATGGGTACGCTTATCGGCGGAAGCATTGCTTTCGTATTCCTCAAGGCGCTTGCAAAGGCAAAGCTGCTCGGCAAGTTCCAGCAGGCTCTCGGCTCAAGGGTTTACGACACCCAGGTAACGGTTGTCACCGACAGCATAGGTATTGCGGCGCTGGGCGTTATAGGCTATCTCGCCTGCCTTGTTTTGTTCAAGACGATAATGCAGTCAACAGAGGTCTGGGCGGACATTGTGCCTTACGCTGTGCTTGGAGCGGGCGTTGCCGCAGGCGGAATTTATCTTCTTGTAAACAGGAAGAAGATTGCAAAATCCGCTTCGTAAGGAGAATTTATGACAGATTTGTGGGAAATTGTCGGCAGAGTGCAGAGCAGCGCGCCTCTTGTTCACTGCATAACCAACCCCATTTCAATCAACGACTGCGCAAACTTTATTTTAGCCGTGGGTGCAAAGCCGATTATGGCTGAGCACCCTCTTGAGGTTGAGGGAATAACATCGGGCGCAGGCGCGCTGGTAATAAACCTCGGAAATATCACAGACGTGAGAATGAGGTCGGCGGAAATATCCGCTGAAACGGCGGACAGGCTGAACATTCCCTATGTGATTGACGCAGTTGGAGCAGCCTGCTCAAAGCTCAGGCTTGATTTTGCGAACAGCCTTATCAGCCGCTTTACCCCCTCGGTAATTAAGGGAAACGCCGACGAAATTAAGGCGCTTGCAGGGGTTGGAAAGCACACCCGCGGCGTTGACGCAGAGGAATGCGGCGATTACCCCTTACTTTGCCAAACGGCGAGGGAGCTTGCGCGGAAATACGGCTGCACTGTGCTTGTAAGCGGCAAAAACGACATTGTTACAGACGGGAACCGCGCTGCGCTGTGCAAAAACGGCACTCCGCTTATGGGACGGATAACGGGTACGGGCTGTATTCAGGGGGCGCTTTGCGGCGCTTGTCTGGCGGAAGCCGAGCCGTTCGAGGCGGCGCTGTGCGCGGCTCATTTAATGGGGATATGCGGCGAGCTTGCTTATTCCGAGGGGATTGGCACAGGCAGCTATCGCACGAAAATGCAGGACTGCCTTTCACTTATTTGCAAAAATGATTTTGAACGGCTTATTAAGCAGGAGGAAGTCAATGAAATTTGATTCGACATTGTACCTTGTAACGGACAGCTCATATCATGAGGAAAAGCGCTTTCTCGAAATAGTCGAGGAGGCTTGCAGAGGCGGCGTGACGCTGCTTCAGCTCCGCGAGAAAAACCGTTCGGGGCGCGATTATCTCCGCCTTGCCTTTCTGGTTAAGGAAATCGCCGACAGGTACGGTGTACCGCTGCTGATTGACGACAGAGTCGATATTGCAATTGCCTGCGACTGCGCCGGCGTTCACGTTGGTCAGAGCGACATTCCCGTTTCCTACGCGAGAAAAATGCTTGGAAAGGACAAAATCGTAGGCGCGACCGCCAAAACCGCTGCACAGGCAAAGGAAGCTTACGAACAGGGCGCGGACTACCTTGGCACAGGCGCAATCTACCCCACCACCACAAAGGTTGTCACCGTTATAACCGAAATCCCGACCCTTAACGAAATATGCAGGTCGGTGCCGATTCCGGTAAATGCAATCGGCGGACTTAACCGCGGCAATATGCACATTTTAGACAACTCGCCCATTGCGGGAATATGCGTTGTTTCGGACATAATGAAAGCGGAAAACCCCTTTGAGGAAACAAAAGCCCTTAAAGCCGACGTTATGAAAATGCTGGGAAAGGCGTAATATGATACCGATTCTTTCGATTGCAGGCTCGGACTGCTCCGGCGGCGCGGGAATACAGGCGGACATCAAAACAATTTCCGCCTGCAAAATGTACGCAATGAGCGTTATCACCGCAGTTACCGCTCAGAACACACTTGGCGTTCAGGCGGTTTCGGCAGTTTCGGCGGAAATGGTTTCAAAGCAGATTGACAGCGTTTTTGCTGACATTGTTCCAAAAGCGGTGAAAATCGGTATGCTGTGCGACGCTGAAATTGTCATGGCTGTTGCGGAGCGGCTGAAATATTACAAGGCGGAAAACGTGGTTATCGACCCTGTTATGCTGTCCACAAGCGGACGGGCGCTGCTGGACGATAAGGCGGTCGAAATTGCGGAAAAGGAGCTGTTTCCGATGGCGGCGCTGCTTACTCCCAACATTCCCGAAGCAATGCGGCTTTCCGGCATGGAAATAAGGGGAATGGACAGCGCTGCGGTAGCTGCGGCTGCGCTAAAGGAGAAATACGGCTGCGCGGTGCTGATAAAGGGCGGCCACGGCAGGGACGGCTGCAACGACCTTCTGCTTGCGGATAAGGAGTATGTTTACCGCTGCGCAAAAATAGAAAACCCCAATACCCACGGCACAGGCTGCACGCTTTCCAGCGCAATCGCCTGCGGACTTGGCAAGGGGCTTTCTCTCCCCGAAAGCGTAAGGCTTGCAAAGGCTTACATTACGGGGGCAATAAAGGACGGAATGAAGATAGGACACGGCAGCGGTCCGCTGAATCACTTCTGGGAGAAGTGATTATTCCAGCTTGTTGTAAATAGCGATTATTCTTTCAATTCTCAGGGCTGCAATAA
>CAKSIR010000060.1 GCA_934462775.1 uncultured Ruminiclostridium sp. | reverse complement strand
GAAACAACCGAAAATGCTGAAAGCACAGCAGAAAACAACGGCGGTTTTCCTGTGGGCGCGGTTGTAGGAATAGGCGCGGGAGTCGCAGCTGCGGCTGCTGTTGCAGGAGCAGTTATCGCAGTTAAGAAGAAAAAGAAATGATTAAGGTTTTATCGGTAGATATGACAAAGGGCAGCGAAGCGGGACATATAATCCGCTTCGCTCTCCCTTTGTTGTTTGGAAATATTTTGCAGCAGCTCTATAACGTTGCCGACACTGTAATTGTGGGAAAATATCTCGGCGACGACGCTCTTGCGGCGGTCGGCGCAACGGGTTCAATAACCTATCTTTTTTTCACTCTCTGCATAGGCCTGGCGGTAGGCATCGGCATCATAATTTCTCAGTATTTCGGCGCAGGAATGATAAAGCAGGTCAAGTCCGCAGTTTTCAATTCAGCGTTGGTAATGGGGCTGTTCGGAGTCGGCATAAGCGTTGTATCCGTTATTCTTGCCGAGCCGCTGCTGAGAATGCTGAACACTCCCGAAAACATTCTGCCTGTGTCGGCAGGATATATGCGTATTGCCTGCGCGGGAACAATAGCAGTAGCAGCCTATAACTGGATTAACTCGGTTATGCGTTCCCTCGGCGACTCAAAAACGCCCCTTGTTTTTCTGGGAATCGCAAGCGTGCTGAACGTGGGGCTTGATCTGCTGTTCGTTATCGTGTTCGGCTGGGGCGTAAACGGCGCGGCGGCTGCAACTGTAATCGCACAGGGCTGCTCGGCGCTTTTTGCCATTATATACGCTTTCAAAAAAAACGAGAACATTCGCCTTGAAAAAAGCAATATGACGGTTGAAAAGGAAATGATGCTCAAGTGTATCCGCGTTGGATTGCCTGTTGCCGGACAAAACGCCATGATTTCCGTATCAATGGTTGCACTGCAAAGGGTGACTAACTCCTTCGGTGAAGCAGTGATGGCAGCCTATACAGCCTCAATGCGCATTGAACAGCTTATTCAGCAGCCTTTCGGCTCTCTTAATGCCGCAATGTCCACTTTTGTCGGGCAGAATATAGGCGCGGGAAAAACCCTGCGCGCAGTAAAAGGCTACCGCGTGGGACTTGGCATTTCGGCAGGCTGCGCAGCTGCTGCGGCTGTGCTGTTTATGCTGTTCGGGCGGTTTATTACAGGCTGCTTTGTAAGCGGCAGCGAGGTAATTGAAATAGGCACGGCGGCAATTCGCCTGACTTCGCTTTTCTACATATTCCTCGGCACGATTCACATTACAAGGGGCTTCCTCAACGGTTCCGGAGATACGGGCTATGCAGTTATCAACGGTATAGTGGAGGTAGTTTCACGAATAGGCTTCTCCCTTATTCTGACGGCAGTGCCGTTTATAGGATACCGGGGTATATGGATAACCACCTGCATTACATGGACGTTAACCGCTGTAATCAGCGTGATAAGGTATAAGGGAAAGCGCTGGCAGAAAAAGAGCATTGTATAAATTTTGTCACATATGAAATATTTTACCTTTTAATAAAAATACTTACTGTTTTTTACTTGATTTTCTCGGGAAAAGTGATATAATTATATAAAATAGGTAATATTGTATAATATTGCTTCTGGCTTGATTTTCCAATTTGACAGAAGACGCAAATTAAGGCAGGACAGCGGTGTTTGCAGTACCTATATGCTTTGTATTTCGGAGGAGGAAATCAAATGAAATCAGTAGGACGTAAAATTCTCATCTGCTGTGTGCTCACAGTTGGAATTTCACTGCTGGCACTGGGCATCTTTGCCTGCATAATGACCTATAACAATACGGTAAGCACTGTTGGAAATGATATGGCAATAGTGGCGCAGCTCGCGTCTGAGCGCACAAGCTGGGAGCTGACCGCATATTCAAATATTGCAGTAGAGCTTGGCGTTATTCCCGATTTTTCGGACGCAAGCAAAACAAACGCTGAAAAGCAGACAATACTCGATCAGGCTGTCAGCCAGCACAATCTTCAGGCTGCTACATTTGCCGACAGAAACGGCGACGCTCTTGACGGCAACAACTATAAGGACAGAGATTATTTCCAGCAGGCAATGAACGGAAAAACAACCATTTCAGAGCCTATGGTGTCCAAAAAGACAAATCAGATTTCCGTTATAGTAGCGGCTCCTGTATGGTCAGACGGCGTATCAGGCGGCACCGTTGTAGGCTGCGTAATGATTGTTCCTGACCCTGAATTTTTGAACGACATAGTAAGAAGCTTTAAAATAAGCGAAAACTGTAACTCATACATTATCGACTCACACGGCAACACCATTGCCGATGTAGACTCTGAAGTTGTAAAGAACGGCGAGAACATAGAGGCACTGGCTGAGGCTGATACGACAGGTCAGGCAGGCTATGCAACTCTTGCGTCAATTCATCAGAAGATGAGAAACGGTGAAACAGGCTTTGCTCAGTATACGATGAACGGCGTCACAAAGTATCATGCTTACTCCGATATACCTAATACCGCAGGCTGGTCTATAGCTGTATATGCGCCGATTGACGACTTCATGTCAAACACGGTCAGAGCGATCTTTTTGACAGGCATTATGCTTGTTGTATGCTGCATCGTTTCTACAATAATCTCAATTAATCTTGGCAGAGGAATCGGTTCGTCTGTCCGTGTATGTGCGGAACGTATGCAGAAGCTTGCACAGGGCGACCTTAACAGTCCTGTACCTGAAATCAAGAAAAAGGACGAAACAGGCATTCTTTCGGAGGCAGCCAAAACAGTTGTCGAAAGTCAGAAGAATATTATCAACGATATAGGCAGAATTCTTGAAGCAATGTCAAAGGGTAATCTCAACGTACACACAAATCAGGGCAGTCAGTATTACATCGGCGATTATCAGCAGCTGCTTCAGTTTATCCGCGACATTAACCATCAGTTAAGCGCCACAATGGCGAAAATCAATACGGCGGCAGATCAGGTTTCCGTAGGCTCTGATCAGGTTTCCAGCGGTGCTCAGGCGCTTTCTCAGGGCGCAACGGAGCAGGCGTCCTCTGTTGAAGAGCTTGCAGCGACAATCAGCGTTGTTTCCGACATGGTAAACACAAACGCTTCAGACGCGGAAGCCGCAACCGAAAAGACAGGCGACGCAGGCTCAAAGCTTGAGAATGCAACCGAGAGAATGACCGATCTTGTTGCCGCAATGAATGAAATCAGCGAATCTTCCGATCAGGTTAAGAAGATTATCAAGACCATTGAGGACATTGCATTCCAGACCAATATCCTTGCGCTTAACGCAGCTGTTGAAGCCGCAAGAGCAGGCGATGCGGGCAAGGGCTTTGCGGTAGTTGCTGACGAGGTAAGAAATCTTGCAAGTAAGTCGGCAGAAGCCGCTAAGAATACCAACGTAATGATTGAAGGCTCCCTTGCGGCAATCGAAAAGGGCAATACCCTTGTAGACGAGGTTGCGGCTATGATGACAGAGGTCGAAGCGTCCGCAGGCGAGGTTGCTCAGATTAACGAAAAAATCTCAAAGGCTTCGCAGGAGGCAGCGGATTCAATCAAGCAGATTTCCGAGGGCGTAGAGCAGATTTCGAGCGTTGTTCAGACAAACTCCGCCACTGCGGAGGAATCTGCGGCAGCGTCAGAAGAGCTGTCGGGTCAGGCTTCAATGCTTAAGGATCTTATCGGCTCGTTCACACTTCGCGATACTGATAAATAAAAACAGGCGGCTTTTGAATATAAGTCAAAAGCCGCTTAATTATGCACAAAAGCCCGAGAAGAATCGAATCTTCTCAGGCTTTTTATTATATACGCCTTGCGGCAGCTTACTTAGATAACGTTGTATTCCTTAAGCAGCTTTTCAATGTCCGTACCCTTTATCTTTCCGAGCAGCTTTTTAACCGCCAGCTTTTCAATCGGGTTCAGCTCCATGTCCGTTACCTTTTTTCCGTCGCGGAGCTTTACAGTTGCGTCAAGCAGCGCGCGTAAGTCGTAAACGCTGCCCCAAACCTCAGGTACGCCTCTGTCAACGTTGAGAAGCGTATAAACCGCTTCCATTGCAGTACGCATTGAGTATTCGGTCGTGAATATGGTATCGCGCTTTGTTTCTGCGAACTGTCCTAAGAACGCGAAGTTTACTGCGCCCTCGGGTACAACGTCAGGTCTGTCGCCGTAAGCGCGCGGCATAAAGAATGCGGTGATATAAGGCATCATGCATGGAACAGTGTTTGCGCTGTGTTCGGCAAGCTCCTCAATTTCGTTTTCGGGTACGCCGATATGATACAGCCACTCCATGCAGATTTCCTTACCCGTACATTCGCGCATCGGCTTCTTTACAAAGTCGCCCGGCTTGTCGGAAAACAGTCCGTAAACCCATACAAGGCACTGATCCTTAGGCTGGCTTCTGAACTGCGGCTGACGGTTGATTGTCCAGCTTAAAAGCCATGCCGAATCCTTTGCGGTAACAATGCCGCCTGTAACTACCTTTCCTGTGAACGGGTCGCGCTTGCATATATTCTTGATATACGGAATAATTTTCTGGTCAAGAGTGTTTACGGTAGCGCTCATCCAGTTTGACTGCTCGGGGTCATAGCAGAACTTGTCAGGATTGCCGAACGCCTTGTCCTGCGCCGCAATCTTTCTCCACATATCCCAGCCGCCGCCTGCTTTGATTTCGGTGTTGAAGGGAGCAGGAGTATTCTGGCTGCCGATTGTTGAGTTTTCAACGCAGCCGCCGTTGGTGATGAATACAAGGTCGTTTTCGGTAAGGTCAATATGCTCTGTATTGCCGCCGCGGATTACTTCGATGGACTTTGCAGCCTTTTTGTCGGGCTTGCAGTCAAACTCAACGTTTACAACCTTAACTCCGTAGTGGAACTGTACGCCGAATCCCTCAAGGTACTTCACCATAGGCAGAATCATTGACTCATACTGATTGTACTTGGTGAAGCGAAGCGCCTTGAAATCAGGCAGACCGCCGATGTGGTGGATAAATCTCTGTACATACAGCTTCATTTCAAGAGCGCTGTGCCAGTTTTCAAAAGCGAACATTGTTCTCCAGTAGAGCCAGAAATTGGAGTTGAGAACCTCGTCGTCGAACACATCGGTAATTCTCTTGTCCTGCAATTCCTCGTTTGGAGTGAAGAAAAGCTTCATGATTTCCATAGCGCCCTTGTCGGAAATATCGAATTTTCCGTCTGTATGAGCGTCCTCGCCGCGGTTTACAGTGGCTCTGCAAAGAGAGTAGTTCGGATCCTCCTTGTTAAGCCAGTAGTATTCGTCCAGTACGCTTACTCCATCTGTTTCAATGGAGGGAATTGAACGGAACAGATCCCACATAACCTCGAAGTGGTTGTCCATTTCTCTGCCGCCGCGCATAACGTAACCGATATTTTCAAACTTGTATCCGTCGCAGGCGCCGCCCGGAAGATTTTCCTTTTCAAGGATATGAACGTGTTCACCCTTCATCTGACCGTCGCGAACAAGATAGCAGGCTGCCGTAAGAGCTGCAAGTCCGCTGCCTACAATGTAAGCCGACTTGTTGTCAACGCCCTCAGGCTTTTTAGGTCTTGCAAACGCCTCATAGTTTCCGCTTGAATAATACATATATGTTTCCTCCTTTTTGATTGGTTGTTTACTATGGTTTTATTATAACCCCGATTGTTCGTTTTAACAATGAGCAAAAAAGCCCCTTTGATAATAATTTTATCAAAAGGGCTGAATTATAAATTTTTTTATCAAAATCGCAAAAATGATAAAAATTACGGCTTAATGCGGTAGCGTTCGAGAGCGGCGGAAATGCTGCCGGTTATAAGAACGGAAAGGCGGTCGATTATCTGCTGCGGTTCTTCTGCCATATTGCGTTTAACCCAGTCCATCATTATTCCCACGAATGCGTATTTGTAGAAATCGGCAATAAACCTTTTATCCTCGTCGCGGACTCTCATGCCCTGCGACTTTTCTTCAACAACGCCGATAAGCAAATTGTAGGTCAGCTTGTACAGGTAATTTTCAACAGTTTCACGGCTGACGGAATGGTACACGTTGATAATAAACGGCTTATTGTCAAGCACCGCCTCAAATATCTGCAAAAAGCCCTGCTGCCATGTATCGTAGGTTTTTTTGCCCTCAAGGGCTTTTCTTGCGTCCTCCTCGCAGCTCCACTCAACAAGGTCATAGATGTCCTTAAAATGGTAGTAGAAGGTCATGCGATTTATTCCGCAGTCGTCGGTAATGTCCTGTATGGTTATTTTATTCAGCGGCTTTTGCAGCAGCAAATTCTTGAGTGACGCTTCAAGCGCGTGTTTGGTTATCTGCGACATAATTTTCTCCGTAATTATTATTTCATCGGTTCAGCCGTTTTAAAACAACAGCCCCCTCTTTTTACATCGGGAGCTGTTTTGATATGTGCATCATTTATTCAATCTTGTATTTTTCAACAAGGTTCTTGAGCAGCTGTGACTGATTTGCAAGCTCAGCGCTGGACGCAGCAGTTTCTTCGGCTGTTGCGGATGTAGACTGAACAATGTTTGAAATCTGGTCGACGCCTATGTTGATCTGCTCAATGGCAAGACTCTGGTTCTGAGTAGCCTGTGCAATTTTTCCAACAAGGCTGTTTACTCCGTCAGTCTTTTCCATTACGTTGCGCAGCGCCTTGTCGGTATCCTGAACGATTCTGTTGCCGTTTTCAATTGCGGCCGCGGAATCGGCAATAAGGGCGGTGGTGCTCTTAACGGCGTCTGCACTCTTGTTGGCAAGGTTTCTTACCTCGTCAGCAACGACTGCGAAGCCCTTACCTGCGTCGCCTGCTCTTGCGGCTTCAACAGCTGCATTAAGGGACAGAATGTTTGTCTGGAAAGCGATGTCCTCAATGGTCTTGATAATCTTCTGGATTTTGCCTGAGCTTGTGGCGATTTCGTCCATTGCCTGTACAAGCTCGTTCATGCATCTGCTGCTTTCTTCAACCTCAGCCTTTGTTTCGGACGAGAATGTGTTGGCGTTTTCGGAGTGGTCGGCAGTGTTCTTGACTTCGTTATAAACATCGGCAATATTTGCTGCAAGCTCTTCAGAGGAGCTTGCCTGCGTTGTTGCGCCGTCTGCAAGAGTCTGCGCAGCCTGCGAAACCTGAACGGCACTGACGTCAATGCTTGCAGAAACGCTTTGAATCTTGCTGATAATCTCGGAAAGCTGACCGAACAAATCGTTGATTGTATGAACGATTACACGGTAAACGCCATTGTGCTTTTCTTCGTCCGTGCGGACGGTAAGGTCGTAATGCTCGATTGCGTTGTTAAGCATTTCAGCGTCCTTTTCAACCGCCATGATTGATTTAATTGCGTTTTCGATAGATTTTGCAATGGTGCCGATTTCGTTGTTGGATTCAGCGCTCTTCAGTTCGGTGTATACAGCGTCGTCAATCTGACCTGCAGCAATACTGTTGGCGGCCTTGACGATGTTGTTCATAGGCTTGTTAAGCACCTTTGCGATAAACGTGCGGAGTGCGTAAACGCAAATTGCGCCGAGAACTACCGCGATACCGAAGGTTATGATACAGCTTATAAACGTATTTGTGTATATATCGTTTACGTTGTAGCCGCAGAAAAGCGCGCCGTTCTTTGAGCCGTCAGAGTTTTCGTATGCGACATAAACGCACATATACGTTTTTCCGAAAAGGGTTGCCTGAGCAACGTATGTACCTGTACCTTCGTAAAGCTCGTATGCGACATTGTCGCTGATGGAAGTTCCGACTTCACGCTGGTCGCCAACCATTAAGGTTGTGCTTGCTCGTGTGCTGCCCTCTAAAATGGTGTATTCGCAGTTTGTCATCTGCTTCAGGGTATCGACATAGCTTTCCTTTGTTATAGATGAAACGTATACAACGGTGCCGAACGCAGTGTTGGACATATCGGTGATTGACGCTGACGCAACCGCGCATAAGCCCTGATCTGCAATATTGTACAGACCCTTGTAGTTGATTCCCTTCAGCGCGGAGCTTACAGGGGTTTCGTTGTACATATTCGGAAGAGTAGGCTCCTGCTCCTGAGATGAACCGATAACGTTTCCATCAATATCCGTAATCAGCACCAATGTAGCGTCGCGGTAGTTTCTGTTCAGCAGGGTTTTCATTTCCGATGCGTCGCCGCCGAAAACGGCTTTTCTTATGTCTGCGTTTTCGGTAATGTTTCTCGCGTAGATTGACGCTTGATCAACAGATGAGGTAACCTGATGATTCAGCACCTGATATGATGAATTTGCAAGAGATACCGACATCTGGTTTGCGGTATTTACCGAAGAAATCAGCGAATAAACCGCCGCAACAAGACCTGTAAGCAGGATAAACACTGAGCTGACCGCTACAATTCTTGTACCTAAGGTTTTGGATTTATTTTCGGTTTTTTTCGTGGTTAATTCTTTTTTATTGTCAAGCTTTTTGTCTTTGACTTTAGGCGTTTTTTTAATTTTAGGCTTCTTTTCCATCTTTTTTACCTTTTCCATTGCAACATTCTCCTCATTTGGAAATGGATTATATAATCTGTTCTTATTATACCTATATTTTATACAAATGTCAAGCTTTGCGAGGATAAATTATTGTTTAATTTGTACGCAGAGAAATTAAAAGTCCGCATTTCGTCGGTCAAACGAAATGCGGACCTTGTATGCAGCTCAGCAGTTAAAGCTGATTTTATCAGAAATCAATTTCCTTGCCGTAGTAGATGCAATTTAACAGCTTGGACATTTCAGCAGGTGTAATCGGACGCGGGTTGGAACCTGTGCAAGCGTCTGCAACTGCGTTTGCAGCGATTGTATCAACCTTTTCGAGGAACTCAGCTTCGTTGATACCGAAGTCCTTAAGGGTCTTTGGAATACCGAGTTTAACGTTGAATTCGTCAATCTTAGCGCAGAGGGAATCAGTGAGAGCCTTGTCTGAGCTGCCCGGTAAGCCGACTGAACGAGCAATTTCAGCGTATCTGTGCATAGCAACCTTTGAGTTGTACTTGATAACGTATGGGAGGTAGATTGCGTTAGCGCAGCCGTGTGGAATATGACCTGTTGAGAATGCAGCGCCTGTCTTATGAGCCAGCGAGTGAACGATACCTAACAGAGCGTTGGAGAATGCCATACCTGCAAGGCACTGTGCATAGTGCATATGTTCTCTTGCTTCTGTGTTTCCGTTGTAGGAAGATGGCAGATAATCGAATACCATTTCGATTGCCTTTAAAGCAAGCGGATCTGTGAACGGTCCGTTTAATGTTGAAACGTAAGCTTCGATAGCGTGGGTCAGAGCGTCCATACCTGTGTGAGCCGTAAGCTTTGCAGGCATTGTTTCAGCAAGCTCAGGGTCAACGATTGCAACGTCAGGAGTGATGTTGAAGTCAGCCAGCGGATACTTGATGCCCTTTGAGTAGTCTGTGATTACTGAGAATGCTGTAACTTCTGTTGCTGTACCGGATGTTGACGGGATTGCAAGGAAGTGTGCCTTCTGGCGGAGTGTCGGGAAGCTGAAAGGTGTGATAAGCTGTTCAAATGTAACTTCCGGATATTCGTAGAATGCCCACATAGCCTTTGCAGCGTCGATTGGCGAGCCGCCGCCCATAGCGATAATCCAGTCAGGCTGGAATTTTCTCATAGCCTCTGCGCCGCGCATAACTGTTTCAACAGATGGATCCGGTTCAACGTTTTCAAAGAGTTCAACCTCCATGTTTGCTTCCTTAAGGTAGTTGACAACCTTGTCTAAGAAGCCGAAGCGCTTCATTGAACCGCCGCCTACTACAACGATTGCCTTCTTGCCCTTGAGGTTCTTTAATTCCTCAAGAGTTCCCTTGCCGTAGTAAACATCTCTTGGTAAAGTAAAACGTGCCATTTTGAGTTCCTCCTACAATTTGTATTTCATAAAATAATTAGTAAAAAAGGTTTTTTGCAGGGATTGCTGTTTGTAGAATTTTAACAATTTTCTTGCTTTTCCTGCTTTATTTATATTATAACATTGTCAAATCAAATCGGGTAATGTATAATATATATGATAATCATATCGTTACATATATGATAAGATAAAAAAATATCGATATAAAAGGAATGTAAAAATGAACCTGACTCATCTCAAGTATATAGCCGAGGTCGAAAAGACAGGCTCTATTACCAAAGCCGCCCAGAATCTTTATATGGGACAGCCGAATCTCAGCAAGGCGATTAAGGAGCTTGAGGAGGAAATGGGATTTACCATTTTCAAACGCACCACAAAGGGAGTTGAACCTACCCAGAAGGGCAGAGAGTTTCTTGAGTACGCAAAAAAGCTGCTGTCGCAGATAGACGAGATTGAAAGCATATTCAAGCCCAGCGACAGCTGCCTGCATTTCAGCATAACCGTGCCGAGGGCAACATACTGCTCAGTGGCGTTTACGCGCTTTCTCAACAGCCTTGACCGTGACGAAAAAATGAAGATATATTTCCGTGAAAGCGACGCTATTACTGCAATAAACGATGTTGCGGCGGGAGATACCGACATTGCCGTTATCCGCTTTCAGGATATGTACAAGGACTATTTTACAACGCTTATGAGCGATAAGGGGCTTGAAGCTAAGCCGCTTTATCAGTTTGAAATGCGGCTTCTGATGTCGAAGGAGCACCCTCTTGCAAAATATGACGACATTCCTTATCATCAGCTTTCGGAATACACGGAAATCTGCAACGGCGACTACGACCTAAAGGGAATTTCAGTTTCAAAGATCAAGCGCAACACGCAGATTGAGGCTCCTGCCAAGTCGATATACATTTTTGACAGAGGAAGTCAGATAGACCTGCTTCAGCGCGTTCCCGATACGTTCATGTGGGTTTCGCCCATTGCTCCCGATTTTCTTGACAAGCACGGGCTTGTGCTGAAAAGCTGCTCAATTGCTTCGGAAATAAGCCACGACGTTGTAATTTATCCAAAGGGTCATAATTTCGGCGGATACGAAAAGAGGTTTATGGACTTTTTAAAGGCTGAAATTGAGCTTGCAGGGGATAAGGCGGAAGTCTGACGGCACTATATAAACAGCGCTTGACAAATTGTCGGTGTCATGCTATTCTTGAAAGAAAAATGCGAGGGATTTTATGCAGCCTGATAACGAAACACCAATGCCTGTTGTTAATATTACTCTTGAAAGCGGCGAAAATGCCGAGTGCGAGGTGCTTTGCATTTTCGATATGGAGGATTATCCCGAAAAGGAGTATATTGCGCTTATGCCCAGGACTTACGATGGCAGCGAAAGCGAAGTGATCCTTTTTGAATATGTCGAGGAGGGCGAGGACTGCGCCGAATTTCTCAGCATTGACGATGAAGAAGAGTTTGACAAGGCTGTAAAAGCTTTTTACAGCTGGCTTGAAGAATAAATTCACGAAAGGTTTTTGATATGTCTGCAATAGTTGCGATTTCCACTCCACAGGCGGTCGGAGGAGTTTCCATGCTTCGTATATCCGGCGACGGCGCTTTCAGCATTGCGGCAAAGGTTTTTAAGCCCGCCGGCGGCAAAAGCATACACGAGATGAAAGGCTACACCGCTTGCTACGGCGATATATTTGACGGCGGGGAGCTGCTCGACGACGGCGTGCTGCTGGTTTTCAGAGCGCCCCACAGCTACACCGGCGAGGACGTGTGCGAAATTTCCTGTCACGGTGGAATTTATATAACGCGCAAGGTTTTGCAGGCGTGCATAAACGCGGGGGCAGTTCCCGCCGAAGCGGGAGAATTTACTAAGCGCGCGCTGCTTAACGGAAAAATGTCCCTGACTCAGGCTGAGGCGGTCATCGACGTAATCAACGCCCAGTCAAAGCAGTATCTCGACTGCTCGAACGCTCAGCGCGAGGGTGCGCTGTACCGAAGAATAGAGGAAATTTCACAGCAGATTTTGGACATTACAGTGCAGATTGCCGCATGGATAGATTATCCCGATGAAATGCTGGACAGCTTTGAAAGCAGTTCCCACCTCGGACAGCTTGAAAACTGCCGCTGTCAGCTGCAATTCCTGTTGGAGAGCTACGATATAGGCAAGGTTCTCCGAGAGGGCGTTCCGACTGCCATTGTCGGCAAGCCCAATGTCGGAAAATCAACGCTGATGAATTTGCTTGTGGGTTCACAAAGAAGCATTGTCACCGACATTGCCGGCACAACCAGGGACATTGTTGAGGAAACAGTCATGCTTGGCGGCGCGGTGCTCCGCATTGCGGACTGCGCAGGGCTGCGCGAAACGGACGACGTTGTCGAGGGAATAGGCGTCGAGATGATGCTGAAAAAGCTGGAGGAGGCAAGCCTTGTTCTCGCGGTGTTTGACAGCAGCCGCCCTCTTGACAGGGACGATTACACCTTACTGGAAAAGCTTAAGGGCAAGCAGTGTATCTGCATAATCAACAAGGCGGATTTGGAGCAGAAGCTGGATATGCCTTTCCTTGCGTCAAAGTTTGGCAGGGTGATTGAAATTTCTGCCAATGACCGTAATTCGCTGAAAAAGCTGAACGATGTGGTAGAGAAAACCCTCGACCTTGAAAGATTGGATATGTCGGCAGGATTTATTGCCAACGAACGTCAGCGCAAATGCGCGGAGGACGCAGAAAAGGCGGTTGCAGCGGCAATAGAGGGAATACAGATGGGAATAACCCTTGACGCCATTGGCGTAATGCTTGAAAAGGCGTTGGACAGCCTTATGCAGCTTTCGGGAAAATCGGTAAGCGAAACGGTTATTGATGAGGTATTCAAGCGTTTCTGCGTGGGGAAATAAAGTGAGCCGAAAAAGTCAAATTAGAAGTTTAGGTCAAGCCTTTTCAAAGGCTTGCAGGTTCTTAGGGCAGCGCCCTAAGCCGTTTTCCGCAGAAAACGGAATCTTATGATGAGGCTATGTACTATTGCTTGCGCAATAGTACCAAGTTTTGCAGGGGTGTGGGG
>CAKSIR010000059.1 GCA_934462775.1 uncultured Ruminiclostridium sp. | reverse complement strand
ACCTGCAAGCCTTTGAAAAGGCTTGACCTAAACTTTAAATTTGACTTTTTCGACAGTCTGACCGCTGCAATTTATACTCGTTGCAGCGGTTTTTGTTCATTTAATCTTAAAAAGTGAACATTAAAGCTTCTTTCCTCTTGCCTTAATGATTTCAGCCATTTCGCCAACGTTCTTCATTCCGCTTACCTCGCCCATGGTGAATGTCAGACCGAATTCGTCCTCGACAGCGGCAATGAGCGTAATATGGTTAAGGCTGTCCCAGTCCTCAATATCGTTTGCGGTGGTGTTTTCGTCAACTGTAATATCTTCATCGAAAAAGTCGCTGAAAACCTCGCTTAATCTTTCGTAAATCTTTTCCATGTTATTCTCCTTTCGTTACCTTTATGTGATGATTTTTGTTCTCGTATGAGTTTACGTCAAGGACGTATTTCTTGTTGCCTTGTTCGTCCTCGCTGATTTTTTCAAATCCGAACTTGTCGAACAGCTCCTTTACCATTGAATTTTTAGCCGTCGGGTAATAATTGCCTATTATTTTACTTATCGACAACTTTCTTGCTTCCTCGCAAAGGCGGTCAAGCATGGCAAATTCCATATCGCGCTTCAAAACACGGCAGGACATTATCCAAAGCTCAACGTTAAGCTCGCTGCCCTCGATTTTTCCGATAACAACCGAAACAACGCCGTTGTCGCCGAATTTATCCTCAAGTTTTCCGTACAGCCGCACATAGCCGCTGCTTCCGTAGATTTCCTCCATTTCGGCGGCAGTGTAGCGCTTGGTGGTTACGTTAAACTGGTTTGACTTGTTGGTCAGCTGAGTAATCCGTTGTAAATAAATAGGCGTGAAATCGGCAATGACTGCGGTCATGTCAAGGCTGTCGAGATACTCGCCGTAGTCGGTGAACTGCGCAAGCTGCTCGGCGCGTTTTACGTTTTCCCTGTACATTTCGTTGCGCTTCAAGTCGTCCTCGGAAAAGGCGGTCACTTCAAAGTATCCGTTGCGGTCGAGAGTCTGAATATAGTTTTCCACTCCGTTCATTTCGGGAGCCTCGATGCCAAGCTGCGCCTTGACTATTGCGCGCTCCGCCGGATTGTCGTCAACGAAAACTATGCTGTCGGTGAGTATATTCAGCTCTGCGGCGGTTTCGGCAATGTTCCTGTCCTTGTTTTCCCAGTTTGCCTTGATGACAATGAAATCATCGGGCTTCAGCACGCCGTCAGGGTGGTTAAGTCCCGCAATTGCGTTTTCGCGGTCGTTTTTGGAGCAGACGGTAAGCAGCACGCCAAGCTGCTTGTGCGCTTTCAGATAGGATTGAAACTCGGAATAGACCTGTCCCATAGGAACCTCCGGTCCCACCTGTATTCCGTCAACGCCGTCGTCGCCGACCACTCCGCCCCAAAGAGTATTGTCAAGGTCAAGCGCAAGAGCCTTTTTGTTCTTGCCAAAAATGGACTTGATTATGTGCGCAAGGTTGAACGCAAACTCCGGGATTGCAGGCACGCAAAGGCAGTATTTGTACATATTCCAGTACAGCGGATTTGACCACTCCTTTAAGCCGTAGCTTGCGGAAATGTAGTCAATGTCGTTGATATAGAAATTGGAATGGCTGTCTGCGTAATCGCAGAAAAATGTGTTGAGCCTGTTTATGAAGTTGGTTCTGCCGTGGAAATCGCCGGCGTCCTTGTTGCCGAGGAGGCGGAAAAGCGGCATTTCAAAATTGTTCTGAATAATGGGGCAGTTTTTTTCGGCAAGCTTTTCCCACATGGTCTTGAAATATTCGCATTGGTCGGCGAACATTCCGTCCACCTGCTCCCTCGTCATTGACATTTCGGGGAAGGAACGGATATTGCGGCTGCTGGTGTGAATGTAAATTATGTCGGGGTCGAAGCTGTCAAGCTCCTCGTTTCCGAACATTGCGTCCTGCCAGAACTGACCGTACTCGGACTGGTAGAATACCGGCTCAATGCCGTAATCAAGCAGGAAAAGCTCCAGTATGTCAACAATGTTGTTGGTGGTGGAGCCGCCTAAAACGGCGATTTTTTTCTTTATGCGCTTTGCCCCGTCCGCAAGAAGCTGCTTTTTCAGGCTTTTGCTTTTTTTAAGGATTTCGGCGCTGTTTAATGGGTATGTGAACATATTACCTCACTGGTTTTTGATTATACTTACATAGTTTCCGTTGTTGCCTGCGGGAGTGTAGGTGCAGCAGGCGAAAAGCAGGTCGGTCGCATTTACGTCCTTGCAGAAATCCACTGCGTTAAGGTTGAAATAGCGAATATCGCAGACGTAAATTGTGCTGAACGAGCCGGTCAGGAAAGGCACGAGAGCGTTGCCGTAGCTTTCCTTAAAAATGAAAAGGGTGCGGCCGTTGTCACATTCGGTTTCGATTTTGGCAATGCGGTCGTCGCTGCCGAGAAACGAGCAGTAATAGCCCGTTGCGTCAGGCGAAACGAACAGGCTGCTTTCGTAGCCGTTTTTGAAGCTGCGGTCGTAGTAGGCAGTAGAGGTTTTGCCCTCGGGAATGTACATCGTGAAATCCTCAGGGTCGTTGTAAAGGTGAACGTCCTTTGAATAGTTGTACATTGAACCGACATAACCGCCGCAGGTCACCTCTGTGTACGAGTCAAGGTCTGAAAAGTCCGTATCCGCCGCCGCAGCAAATTCCTTTGCGGCATAGTATGCGCCAAGGGGCTGCCAGTGGTGGTCGGTGCGGGAGAAAATATGCTCGTCCTTGTGTTCTTCAAGGGCGTCATAGACGTTTACGTTGGCTACGCCTTTCAGATTTTCCGCAATGTAGTCGATTTTGCTCTTCTGGCTGGCTGTAAACCCGTCGTTGCCCGCAGGGAGATAGAACTCAACCGACGTGGGTATAGTCATATTGTACACCTTTACGTCTGGCAGCTTTTTGGCAAAGTCGTTTACCGCAGCCGTATAGCTGTCGCATAGTCCGTAGGTACCCCAGCAGGGCATAAGCCCCCAGTAGTGTCCGTCAATTTTGGTGACGAGTATACCGTTTTCGCCGATAACAGAGTATTCGCCGCCGCTGTTCACGGACTGAGCGGTTGTCTGCGCCGCTGTTTCAGAGTCAGCCTCGGCGGCTTCGGAGGTGGTTGTTTCCTCGGTTTCGGTTGGTTCGGAAGCGGTCGTTTCGGCGGTTGTGGTTGTAACCGTTGTTGTTGTCTGCTCGAGAATTTCCGTTTCGGTTTTTGCAGCGGAAGCAGTTGTTTCGGCGGCAGTCGTTTCAGCGGTGACTGCCGAGGTTTGCGCCGCCGTTGTTTTTTCGGCAGTGCTTCCGCAGCCCGAAAGCATTGCCACAGCAAGAATAAGTGCGATTTTTTTCTTCATTTACTGCTGAGTCCTTATAATATCAATATTGTTTGCGTTTGGTCCCACGGCTGAGAACGTACACATTGTGAACAGCACGTCCGTAATGCCCTGTTCCTTGATAAAGTCGATTGCGTTCAGGTCGAAATAGCGTATATCAAGGACGTAGATTTCCTCAAAGGAGCTTGTGTAGAACGGAACCTCCGCGTTGCCGTAGCTGTCCTTTAAAATTGCAAGCTTTCTGCCGTTTTTGCAGTCGGTTTCAATGCGGACTATCTTTGCGTCGCCGCCCATAAATATGGAGTATGACTGACTGACAGGCTGACCGACAAACAGCGGGAAATCATAGTCGAAGTTGTATGACGTGTCATAATAGTAGCAGGTGTAGTCGTTGGACGGCTTGTAGTAGACAAACTGTTCGGGGTCGTTAAGCAGCTCGGCGCTTTCCGTGAAGGAATACAGCGTTCCCACATACCCGTCGATTGTCACAGGCGTGTAGGCGGAAATATCCGCAAATTCGACTCCTGCCGCTTCGGCAAAGGTTTTTGCGGCATAGTATGCGCCCAGCGGCTGCCAGTGGTGATCGGTACGGGTGTAGATAGGCTCGGTAATGTGTTCGCCTAAAACCGAGTACGCGTCGACGGCGGTAATATCGTCGTCAAGCATGGAGTTAATGCTGTTTATGCTGTCAAGGTGGCTTGCGTTGTACTGAGCGAAGTTTGCGGGAGTGTAGTATGCACCTGCGGTGGGAACTACCATTGAATAAACGTTTATGTCGTCCCCAAGATCCTTTTTGAACGCATTAAGCGATTTCGCATAGGTTTCTCCCGAGCCTCCGCCGTACATTGAAAGCCCTCTCCAGTGACCGTCCTGATACACCACGATCTGACCGTTGGTGTAAACGCCGTCGGCAATTTCTTCGCCGTACTGCGGAGCGGTGGTTGTGGTTATCTCTTCGGTGGCTGCAACGGGGGCAGCAGTGGTTTCGGCGGTCTGTTCGCCCTGCGCGGAGGTCTGTTCCGCAGGAGTGATGTCGGTTTTCTCAGGGGCTGTGTCGGGGGCTGCCGTTGTGACCGCAGGCTGGGTAATTGCAGTCAGCGTGCCGGAAATTTTCACATCTCCCGACGAAATTCCCATCATGTTCTTCATGTTGGCGGACAGGTTCTTGAACATATCGCGCTGAGGAACCGTGTCGTTGAACCAGTCGCTTATTTGGTCGGTGTATTCGCCGCTGAAGAATGTATTGACGCTGAATTCGGGAAATTCGGAAAGCTTTCGGTTCTCTATATTTGATACGGAAGGACGCTCAAAGGCGTACAGCCCAACTGTTACAAGGGCAAAGACGCCGCCTGTTATTATTACGTTTGCAAGGGCGGCATTGGAGTGTCTGCGGGATTTTTTGCGCTTTTCGTAAAGCTGGTTGATTTCGTCCTTTTCGGAATTTTTCTCTGACATTTGAAATCCTTTCAGCAGGGATTGCTCCCTGAAATAAATATACATATTTATTATATACCGATGCTAACAAATAGTCAAGAAGTTTTCTTTTGCGTAAATATGTCATATTTTCGTGAAAACTATTTGCTTTTCAGCAAAAATATGTTATAATTAACAAAACTGACTTTAAATGCCGCTTAGCGGTAAAACAATATTTGGAGGTATTGCATAAATGTCAAAACTTATGCTTGGCAATCAGGCGGTTGCCAGAGGCTTATACGAGGCGGGAGTTACGGTTGTATCCAGCTATCCCGGCACTCCAAGCACCGAAATCACAGAGTTTGCTTCAACCTATCCGGAGGACGTAATGCACACGGAATGGGCGCCTAACGAAAAGGTTGCCTGCGAAACAGCCATCGGCGCAAGCATTGCGGGCGCGCGTTCATTCAGCGCAATGAAGCACGTTGGTCTTAACGTTGCGGCAGACCCTCTTTTCACAGCGTCCTACACAGGCGTTACAGGAGGTCTTGTAATAGCTGTTGCGGACGACCAGGGTATGCACTCGTCCCAGAACGAGCAGGATTCAAGAAACTATGCAATTGCCGCAAAGGTTCCTATGGTTGAGCCTGCCGACAGTGCGGAATGTAAGGAATTTACAAAGATGGCGTACGAAATCAGCGAGGAATTCGACACGCCCGTACTGTTAAGATTATCCACAAGAGTTTCCCATTCGCAGAGCATTGTTGAAACCTGCGACCGTGAAGAAAAGGCGCTTCCCGAATACGTTAAAAATGCGCCAAAGTACGTTATGATGCCTGCGTTTGCAAAGGCAAAGCACGTTGTTGTGGAGGAGCGCACCAAAAAGCTGATTGACTTTGCTGAAAAGACGCCTATGAACAAGGTTGAAATGAACAGCACCGAAATCGGCGTTATCACAGCAGGCATTGCTTACCAGTATGCAAAGGAAGCGCTGGGCGATAAGGCAAGCTACTTAAAGCTGGGCGTAATCAACCCGCTGCCTGTCGAGCTTATCAAAAGCTTTGCCGCAAAGGTAAAGAAGCTGTACGTTATCGAGGAGCTTGACGACGTTATTGAAACGCACTGCCGCAAGATCGGTCTTGACCCAATCGGCAAGTCGCTGTTTACATATATCGGCGAATACTCACAGTCATACCTCCGCGAGAAGATTTTAGGCGAGAAGGCTGAGTTTGACGTATTTGAGGAGAACGTCCCCAACAGACCGCCTGTTATGTGCGCGGGATGTCCTCACAGAGGCGTATTCTACACCCTCAAGAAGCTTGGCGTTATGGTAAGCGGCGACATCGGCTGCTACACGCTTGGCGCTGCCGCTCCTCTTCAGGCAATGGATTCAACCGTCTGCATGGGCGCGTCAATCAGCGGACTTCACGGCTTCAACAAGGCAAGAAAGGGCGAATACGAGAACAAGGCTGTCGCAGTAATCGGCGACTCCACCTTTATCCATTCGGGCATCACAGGTCTTATCAACATTGCCTACAACGAAAGCAACTCAACCGTTATCATTCTCGACAACTCTATCACAGGCATGACAGGTCATCAGAACAACCCTGCCAACGGCAAGAACATTCACGGCGACCCTGCAAACGCGGTAAATCTTGAAGCGCTGGTACGTTCTATCGGCATTGAGCGCGTTACCGTTGCGGATCCGGGCAACCTTGCCGAGCTTGAAAAGATAATCAGAACCGAGCTTGAAGCAAAGGAACCGAGCGTTATCATTGCAAGAAAGCCGTGCGCGCTGCTCAAGACGGTAAAGCACAATCCTCCGTTCAAAATCAATGCAGACAAGTGCAAATCCTGCAAGGCGTGCATGAAGATAGGATGCCCTGCAATTTCAATGACAACAGGCAAGGCGCAGATAGACAAAACTCTTTGCGTAGGCTGCAAGCTCTGCGAGCAGATGTGCAAATTCGGCGCTATCGAAGAATAAGTGAACTCTGAAAGGAAATAAGAAATGGCTACAAAATCAATTATGCTTGTTGGCGTAGGCGGTCAGGGTACACTGCTTGCCAGCAGAATCTTAGGAAATACGCTGCTTGCTCAGGGCTTTGACGTTAAGGTGAGCGAGGTACACGGAATGTCCCAGCGCGGCGGCTCGGTTGTTACATACATCAAGTACGGCGAGGACGTTTGCTCTCCGGTGATTGAAAAGGGCGAGGCGGACGTTATCGTTTCGTTCGAGGAGCTTGAGGCTGCGAGATGGCTGTCCTATCTGAAAAAAGGCGGCAAAATAATCACAAACACACAGCAGGTCGAGCCTATGCCTGTTATTACGGGAGCTGCGGAGTACCCGTCCGACATTATTTCAAAGCTTAAGGCGAAGAACGTTGACGTTACGGCGATAGACGCCCTTGCTCTTGCGAACGAGGCAGGCTCTTCAAAAGCGGTAAACGTTGTTCTTATGGGCGTTCTGTCAAAGTCGATGGGCTTCCCTGAAAGCGTGTGGGAAAAGGCGCTGGAGGAATGTGTTCCGCCGAAAGCGATTGAAATAAACCGAAAAGCCTTTGAGCTTGGAGAAAACGCATAATCGGCAGGAACGGCGTAATTTAAAATAAAAGGAAAGGTTAAAACTCCGATGAATTATTATAACAAAGAGATTGAATGCGCTCCGCGTCACGAAATTGAAGCGCTTCAGTCATTCCGTCTGTCCAAGCAGATAAGACGCGTTTACGAAAACGTAAAGCCATATCGCGAGAAAATGGACGAGGCAGGCATTAAGCCGGAGGACATCAAGTCGGTAAAGGATCTGTCAAAGCTGCCGTTTACCGTTAAGCACGACCTCAGAGAGAACTATCCTTACGGAATGTTTGCGGTTCCTATGAGCGAGGTTGTCCGTATTCATGCGTCCTCAGGCACAACAGGCAAGCAGACGGTTGTAGGCTACACAGCAAAGGATGTTGATATATGGGCTGAGTGCGCTGCAAGATCCCTTGCGGCAGTAGGCGCAACAAAGCACGACTTTGTTCACGTTTCCTACGGCTACGGCCTTTTCACAGGCGGTCTTGGTATTCACTACGGCGCTGAAAAGCTTGGCGCAACCGCAATTCCCGCCTCCGCAGGCAACAGCAAGCGTCAGCTTGAAATGTTCAAGGACTTCGGCTCATCGGTAGTATGTATGACGCCCTCCTACGCAATAAGCCTTATCGAGCTTATGCAGGAAATGGGAATGACAAAGGATGATATTCATCTTAAGGCAGGCGTTTTCGGCGCTGAACCGTGGACGGAGGAAATGCGCAAGGAAATCGAAGCAGGTCTTGGAATCAAGGCTTACGATATTTACGGACTTTCCGAGGTCATGGGACCGTCAGTTTCCTGCGAATGTGAATATCAGTGCGGTATGCACATCTGGGAGGATCATTTCATTCCTGAGATAATCGACCCCGACACCCTTGAGGTACTTCCTGCGGGACAGCAGGGCGAGCTGGTATTCACCTGCATCACAAAGGAAGCGCTGCCGCTTATCAGATACAGAACAAGGGATATTGCAACCCTTATTTACGAACCGTGCAAGTGCGGAAGAACCCACGTTCGTATGCTGAAGCCGCAGGGCAGAACAGACGATATGCTGATTATCAGAGGCGTAAACGTATTCCCGTCACAGATTGAATCCGCGCTGCTCAGCGTTGACAACAAGGCGACAAACTACCTGCTGGTGGTTGACCGCGTGAACAATCTTGATACGCTGGAGGTTCAGCTTGAGCTTCGCGACGATATGTTCGGCGATAACGTAAAGGACGTTGAGGCTTACAAGCGCAAGGTTAAATCCGCAATCGACTCCGCAATCGGCGTAGGAGTAAACATTAAGCTTCTTGAACCTAAATCCCTTGCGCGCTCAATGGGCAAGGCAACGCGCTGCATCGACAACCGCAAGATAAAGAACAAATTCACAAAGTAAGCACATAAGGGAGGTTTTACTATGTTAGACCAGATTTCCGTTTTTGTTGAAAACAAGACAGGCAGACTTGCATCTATTATGGAAATTCTCAACCGGAACAAGATTGATATTCGCGCGCTGACAATTGCCGACACAACCGATTTCGGCATTGTGAGAATCGTTGTAAACGGCACGGAAAAGGCTCTCGAGGCGCTCCGTTCAAGCGGCTGTACGGCAACGGTAACAAAGGTCATCGGCTTCACCATTCCTGATTATTCGGGCGCTCTGTTTGAGGTTATCAACGCTTTTGAAGAAGCAGGAATCAACATTGAGTATTGCTACTCGCTTATGGGCAAGAAGGAAGGTCAGGCGGATATTGTTGTTCGGGTTGAAAACAACGATGAAGCGGTTAAGCTGCTTTCCTCCAAAAACATTAAGCTTATTTCAACAGAAGATATTCTGTAACAGACAGCAGAATAGCCCCATGAAATCATGGGGCTGTTTTTATTTAAGCGATTCCCTGTAAGCCGACGGCGTCATTCCCGACTTGCCTTTGAACTGGCGCATAAAGTGAATATCGCTGTCATAGCCGCATTTTTCCGCAATCTGTCTAACGGAAAAGTCGGTGCTTGACAACAGATATTTCCCATGCTCAACGCGGCTGTTTATAACGTCGCTTATGGCGCTTACGCCGAATATCTGCTTGTACAGATGCTGAAAATAGCTTTTGCTGAGGTTAAGCTCGGCGGCAAGACTGTCAACAGTCCATTCTATGTAGGGCATATTGTATATTTTGGTGCGGATAACCGCCATTTTGTCATAGTATGAGCTTACGTTTTCGTCTGCCGCGTACTGAAGCTTCTCGCTCAGCTTTATGAAGAACAGGCTGAGGTAATGTCGGGTGGAATCGGCTTTGTACAGGTTCGTTGAGAAATTTTCATAGCACATACTTTTCACAAGATTTGACAGTGGGTTTATGTCGCCTATCCGAACAACCTTATCAAAAGGAATTTTCAAATCACGGAGAAATTCCTCGTCCTCTTCGTCAATATCAAAGTGAAACCAGTCGTTTGCGTAAGGGCAGCCGTCGGCGCGGTAAAACTGGGGCGTTCCCTTTTTGTAAAGAATGAACGAATTTGGCTGCGCAGTCTGCTCCTTGCCGTTAATTGTAAAAACGGCAGTGGTTTTAAGAATCAGCAGAAGATTATCCCCTGACCCGTGAGGACGGTATATATTAAAATCCGCGTCGTGACAATGATTGTAGCCAATGTTGTTTATTTTCATTTTTTCTCCCGATAAAAGCAGAATTTGTCAGTATGCTTTTATTATATTCCATTTGTCTGCGCCTGTCAATGCCGTATGTTAAAGGGAAAAACGGTTTCGGCAGAATGTTCTTTACAGCAGAAATTGTTATCATTCACCGCCTTGAAGCATTATTATTGACAATATATTGCAATTTTGATATAATTGTTGTCATAAAATGAAGAATAATGTCACATTATGTGTATTTATTTTAAAAATAATACAACGCTTGAATTAAACGGCATAAAGTAATTCAGAATCAGAGGAATGTTATGAGCAACGATATTGACGCACAATTTAACGACTGCTCTATACTCAGAATAGAAAGAGCAGAGGCGCTGCTGCGCCAGCTTACGGTTATTGATAGAGCGAAAAACACGGACGAAATGCACGCTGCCATCAATTCTATGCTTAAAATTATAGGCTATTATACGGGCGCGGGACGTGTTTTTATTTTCGACAAAATCAATGCTGAAACCGAAACCTATTCCAATACATACGAATGGTGCGCAGAGGGAGTGGAACCGCAAATTGATTTTCTCAGCGCGCTGACTGAGGATGATATGCCATACTGGCTTGAAAAGTTCAGAAAGGGCGATATTATCGTAATTCCCGATATGGAGGCGGTGCGCTCTGTAATGCCCTGCGAGTACGAAATTCTCAAAAAGCAGGATATTGATACGGAAATTGCCGTTCCGATTTTTTATCACGGCCATTTCAGCGGTTTTATCGGGCTTGACAACCCTGCCATAGACAAAACCGAGCTGTTTATTCAGCTTTTGACTCTGGTGGGAACTCATCTTGGCAGCGCCCGCGAAAATATGCGTATGCTGAATTTGCTTGAAAAAAAGCAGATGCGCCTGCAAAAAAGCATAGAGGATATGGAAAAAGAACGGCAGGTGCTGATGGTTCTTTGCGAGGACAACACTTCCGTTTTCTATGTAAACCTTAAAACCGATACAGCGGAAACAGTGAAAATTTCAAACCACGCCAACATTTTCAACATTATTTCTTCAAACCACAAGCGTCATCTTTGCTACTCAAAGGAAATGAAGGCGTATTATGATAAATATGTTATCAAGGAAACAGCGCCCGACTATATGAAGATACTGTCGCCGTGGAACCTTATGCGCGAGCTTGCAGATAAGCACCGTGTAAGCCTGCGTTTTCAGAGCTATCCGAACAAGATGGGGCAGGTTTATTTTGAAGTGCGCGTAACGAAAATGTACGTCAGCGAAACCGATTTTCAGGTGCTTGTTGATTTCAGGCATATTGACGAAATCGTCAACGAGGAGCGTCAGCACAGGCAGAAGCTTGAAGCGGCTCTGGCTGAAGCCCGCATGAACAACGAAATCATTTCCGCAATCAGCAAAATCTACTTCCTTATATACCGCATTGACCTTGACGACAATTATTTCGAGGAGATCTCCAACGACAGCCAAGCTCACAAGCTTACCGGCAGAAAGGGCGCAGCCATGGAGGAAATGGCGAGAATCGGCAGCTATTTTCCTTCGGAGGAATACCGCCAGCGCGTTTGTCAGTTCCTTGATCTTTCAACAATTGCAAGGCGGCTGAAAAAGGACGAATCAACAGCGGTTGAGTATCTTGCCGCAGACGGCAGCTGGCACCTTGCAAGGTTTATAGTACAAAAGCGCGACGGCAACGGAAATGCGTCGCAGCTTATATATGTAGTCCGCTTTATAAGCGAGGAGAAAAGGCGCGAAAAGTACTGGATAGTTGCAGCGGAGGAAGCGAACAAGGCAAACGCGGCAAAGTCAGACTTCCTTTCAAGAATGTCCCACGACATACGCACGCCGATGAATGTGATAATGGGCTTTACAAACATTGCTCTTCAGCATATCAACGAGCCTGAAAAGCTCCGCAATTATCTTGTAAAGATTCAGAAAAGCGGCTTCAATCTTCAGCAGCTTATCGACAACGTGCTTGACATTTCGCGTATCGAAAGCGGCAACATGAAGCTTGCGTCGCAGCCCGTGAACATTTCCGACCTGTTCGATTTTTACAAGCAGACAATGGTCAGCAATGACATAGAAAAGCATCTCAGCTTTGACTGCGTAAAGCACGATATTGAGCATAATATCCTGCTTGGCGACCGGCTGAGAATAGGACAGATATATTCAAATCTGCTTTCAAACGCGGTGAAATACACTCCCGACGGCGGAACAGTCCACTTTGAGGTTTACGAAGAAAAGCTGCCCGAAGCGGATAAGGTTCGTCTTGTGTCAATTGTCAGCGATACGGGAATCGGCATGACTCCTGAATTTATGAAGGATATGTACTCCGAATTTTCCAGAGCGGTTGATACAAGAGTGAACAGGGTGCGGGGCAGCGGTCTGGGTCTTTCCATTGTGAAAAAGCTGGTCGACCTTATGGGAGGAACGATTGGCGTACAAAGCAAGGTTCAGCAGGGAACCACATTCCGTATCGCTTTTGACCTGCCGTTTTTCCCTGAGGAAATTGCCGAAATCGCCGATGAATTTGAGCAGAAAGACGACGGCGCCGCAGATATTGCAAATAAGGGCGTGACGGTTCTTATTGCGGAGGATAACGAGCTTAATTATGAAATTGTTGCGGAGCAGCTGGAAATGTTTTCTGTAAAATCCGTCCGCGCGGTGAACGGTGCAGAGTGCGTAAAAATTTTCAGCGAATCCGCTCCCGGAACATTCGACGCAATTCTGATGGATATGCAGATGCCTGTTATGAACGGAGTTGAAGCGGCAACGGCGATACGCGACCTGCCAATGCCGCAGGCAAAGACAATACCGATAATAGCGGTTACGGCAAACGCGTATCAGGAGGATATTCAGCGCTGCATAGCGGCAGGAATGAACTCCCATATATCAAAGCCGATAAATATCAAGGACGTTATCAGAATGATTTACGGGTATCTTAATAAATAAAGCAGCCGCTCACTGAAAAGTGAGCGGCGCAGTGCGTCGAAAAACGCGCCACCGGCGCCTTTTTCGAGGATTATGTTGCGAAAATTTTTCACTTGCGGGGCGCTTTTTTTCT
>CAKSIR010000058.1 GCA_934462775.1 uncultured Ruminiclostridium sp. | reverse complement strand
GCGCAATAGTACCAAGTTTTGCAGGGGTGTGGGGCGCTTTTTTCAAGAAAAAAAGCGCCCCGCAAGTGAATAATTTTCACAGCATAATCCTCGAAAAAGGCGCCGGTGGCGCGTTTTTCGACAAGCTATACAGCCTGTAAGCTTGGACTTACAGGCTGCTTTCTTATTTGTTTGAGTTTTTGATTGCCGCCTTGGCCTTCTTTACATCGGTAAGGTCGTCGGCAAGCAGCGTTTCGATTCTTGTAAGCATTGTTTCAACATAATCGTTTGTAGTTGTGCGGAGAACCTTTGACTTCTGCTGGGCGGTAGTAAGTATCTCTGTCGCCTTAGCCTGAGCCTGACGGGAAATTTCCTGCTGAGAAACAAGGTTGGCAGCCTTTTCCTCGGCGCGTCTGATAATGCTTTCGGCTTCCTTTTTTGCGTCGGCGATAATTGCTTTTCTGTCGTTGACAATGCTCTTTGCCTGCTGGAATTCGCCCGGCAGGTCGAGTCTTATCTGGTCGATAAGGCTGCTCATTGCCTCAATGTCGACAAGGCTTTTCTTTCCCGAAAACGGGAGCTGGACTGACTTGTCGATTAAGTCGTACATTTTTTCAATTGTATCATCTAAGCTCATTTTCATTTATCCTTTCTAAGTATAAGTCTTTTGTTTATATCATCGAGAATGCAGGCGGGAACAAATGCGCTAATATCTCCGCCGAACATTGCAATCTGCTTCACCATGCTTGACGACAGGAATGTGCTTGCAACATCAGCTGCAAGGAAGATAGTTTCCGCCTTGTGGCACATATCCTTGTTCACAAGCGCCATCTGGAACTCGTATTCAAAATCGCTCATTGCGCGAAGTCCCTTGACAATTACGTCTGCGTTTCTCATGTTGAAATAGTCGATAAGCAGACCTGTGTAGCTGTCGATTTCAACGTTTTCTATATTGCTTGTGGCACGTTTCAGAAAATCAACGCGCTCCTCGATTGTGAAGGAGCTTGGTTTAAGCGGATTAACCGAAACAAGCACAATCACCTTGTCGAAAAGCTTTGCGGCGCGATGGATAATGTCCATGTGACCGTAGGTTACCGGGTCGAAGCTGCCCGGATAGATGGCTAATTTCATTCCTCGTCACCCTGTTCCTTTCTGTAAATGGTAACATAAGTGCGTCCGTGCTTGTAAATTTTTGCAATCTTGAAATCGCCGACTTCCTCGGGAAGCTTGGCGGTGCTTTCGTGCTCGCATACAATAATGCCGTAATCCGACATTTTTTCAGCCAGAGCGGGAAGTGATTTCTGAATCAGCTTGCGGTCGTACGGCGGGTCTAAAAGGGCTATGTCGTAGGTGTCAAGAGTGGTACGGAGAAACGCGGTATTCGGCATATTGACAATTTTGGAATTGCTTTCAAAGCCTGTATTTTTCACGTTTTCCTTAACAATGTTGATTGATTGGATATTGCTGTCAACGAACGTACATTCCTTTGCGCCTCTGCTCAGCGCTTCAATGCCGAGCTGACCTGAACCTGCGAATAAGTCAAGGACGGTGCGTCCCTCGATTTCAAACTGAATTGCGCTGAAAATAGCTTCCTTTACACCGTCTGTTGTAGGGCGGATTATTTCCGTTCCCTCAAGTGTCTTAAGCTTTTTTCCTCGCGCCGAACCTGTAATAACTCTCACTTAAAATATCTCCTGAATATACAAATACAACTCGTCTGCTGTTTCCTTGTTTACTTTTGCAATCCTTGCAAGCTCCTCCGCTGACGCGTCTTTAAGACCTTGCTTTGTCTTGAAATGCTTAAGCAGGGCAAGGGCTTTTTTCTCGCCAATGCCTTTTACGCGGGTGATTTCAAGCTCGTATTGCTTTTTCTTATGCTGCTGACGCTGAAATGAAATTGAGAAGCGGTGTACTTCGTCCTGAATGTTCGTCAGCAGATTGAACAGGTTTTTGTTTGCGTTTACCTGTATTTCGCCGCCTTCCTTTGCGATTGCTCTTGTGCGGTGCTTGTCGTCCTTTACAAGACCGAACAGGCTCACTTCAATGCCCATTTCGTCAAGTACCTCCTGAACGGCAGAAACATGACCCTTGCCGCCGTCAAGAAGAATCAGGTCGGGCATGGTGGAAAAGCTTTCGTCGCCGTCCTTGTAATGCTGAAAACGGCGGCGGATTACCTCCTGCATACAGGCGTAATCGTTAAGCCCCACAACATCCTTTATGGTGAACTTGCGGTATCCTGCCTTGAAGGGTCTGCCGTTGCGGTAGACGATCATGCCCGCCACGCGGGTTTCCTCGCCCATATTTGATATATCGTAGCTTTCGATATACATTGGGATTTTCGGCAGTCCAAGCAGCTTCGCAAGATCCTCAAGGGCGTTGATTTCCTTGGCGGTTCTGCCGACCTTAAGGGCGAGATATTCGCTTGCGTTGTTTCGTGCAAGGACAATCTGATTAAGCCCCTCGCCGCGCTGCGGAACAATAAACGAAACCCTGTGTCCGAATTTGCCGCGGAAATATTCTTCAAGCAGGCTCTTATCGTCAATTTCGCGGTCGAGATAAATCTCCTTCGGCATTGAGGGCTTGGAGGAGTAGTATTCCACCAGAAAATCTGATCTCATCTGTGAAGGGTCGTACTCGTCGCCGATGTAGAAATTTTCCTTGTCAATAAGCCGTCCGCCGCGGTATTTTACAACTGCAACGCTGGACAGCTCCATGTTCTGAGCTAAAGCGACAATGTCGTAATCTGTCGTCTTGTCGGACATGATTTTCTGAGAGCGGTCAGCTTTTTCAATTGCAATAATCTGGTCGCGGAGCTTTGCGGCTTTTTCAAATTCCAGCTTGTCGCTTGCTTCTTCCATTTCTCTGCGCAGGCGCTCAATGCTGTCCTTGCTGCCGCTTTTAATGTATTCAATTGCCGAATTGAAGTGCTTCTGATACTCCTCGGCGGTAAATTTTCCTGTACATACACCCATACAGCGCTTTATCTGGTAGTTAAGGCAGGGTCTTTCCTTTTTGAAATCTCTTGGGAAAACCTTGCTGCAGGAGGGAAGCATAAAGATTTTGTTGGCGTCCTCCACTGTCTGCTTTACCGTAAATCCGCTTGTATACGGACCTATATAGTCTGCGTTTTCATCGTTGGTGTTAAGGGCATAGCTGAGCTTTGGAAAATCCCCTTTGGTAATTTTAATGTAGTTGTAGCCCTTGTCGTCCTTTAAAAGTATATTGTACTTAGGATTATGCAGCTTTATAAGGCTTGCCTCAAGCACCAGTGCGTCAAGCTCGCTTGGGCATACTATAAAGTCAAAGTCGTATATGTTTGAAACCAGCTTGTAGGTTTTTGGATTGTGGTTTTCGATGCTGTGAAAATAGGTTGTGACGCGGTTTTTCAGCGCTTTTGCCTTGCCGACATAAATGATTTTCCCGGTTTTGTCCTTCATCAAGTACACTCCGGGGCTTAGCGTCAGCTTGTTGGCTTTGTCGCGCAGAAAACCCAGTCGGTCGTTGTAGGTTTCTGACATTTTATCTTTCTGTACCCAAATAGAACAGCGCAAGCGTACCCGGACCGCTGTGCGCGCCGATTATGGGGTTTATATAGGTTATTTCAAAATCAGCTGTTCCGAAGCGGTCATGCACTAACTTTTTGACGTAAAGTGCGTCCTCGATGCAGTCGCCGTGACCTATGAATACGCGCTGTTTTTTAGGATTGACGGCGTTTTTCTCCATGCGGTCAACCAGTGCGATAAACGACTGCTTGCGGCCGCGAACCTTGTCAACGTTGACAAGATGTCCTTCGTTGTCAACGTGAAGAATAGGCTTTATGCCAAGCATTGTACCTGCAATGGCGGTTGCGGCGGAAATTCTGCCGCCTCTTTTCAGGAAAAACAGATCGTCAACGGTAAATTGATGGCAGAGGCGGAACTTGTTTTCCTCCTGCCAGTTATACACCTCTTCAATGGTTTTTCCCTCTGCGCGCTGTCTGGCAGCGTAATCAACCAAAAGTCCCTGCCCGAAGCTTGCGGCGAGAGTATCCACAACGTACATTTTCCTGTCGGGGAACCTTTTTTTAAGCTGCTCAATCACATCGACTGCAATGGAGCAGGTTCTGCTCAGTCCGGATGAGAACGCGAGATATATGAAATCCCTGCCGTTTTCGAGAATTTCGATAAAAACCTTTTCAAAATCGGCAGCGTTTATGCATGAGGTTGTAATCTGCTTTTTTGCGCGCAGATTAGTGTAAAATTCCTTTAACCATGCGTCGTCATCAGAGATAGGCGCAGTGTCGTATTCCTCTGAATCCATGAGGTACTTCATGGAGATTACTTTTATGTCGTATTTTTTTGTAAGCGAATAGGTAAGATTGGCTGCTGAGTCGGTGACGATTTCGTAATTCATGATAAACCCTTCCTCTGTACTCTATGCTAAAATACTATTAAAATTATTTTATCATGTTTTGTGCAAAAAGTCAAATAAAACATGATTTTTTTATGAAACGACAGCAGGAATTTCATATCGCATTTTTTAAATTTCTTGACTATTGATGTTAAAGCGAGTATAATTAAAAATAATGAAATTCAGGGAGAGCTTGACAGTAAAGGAGAACTATGTCTTATCAGGATGACAAAAGAGAGCTGTTGAAGCTCAAGCAGGGCATAATTGAAGAAAGCGACACAATAAAAGAGGAAAAAATCGAATACGCAAAGCCTGTGGGCGCAAAGGCAAAGCTTCTTAATTTTCTATACCATTACAAGTTGCTTATAATCGTGGTCGTGTTCCTTGCAGGTGTGTTTGCGTTTATGATGTATGACACTCTTTCAAAGGAAAAAGCGGATTTGCGCATTATGTTGGTTGCTACAACGGACGAAATAAACAGCACGCTTTATTTAAAAACAAACGACATTGAGCTTGCGGTTGAGAAGTATTGTCCTGATTTTGACAACAGCGGCTATGTTCATGTTGAAACCTATTATGTTGATTTGACTGAGGGCGGCGACCCTAATTACTATTTTTCAAATCAGGCAAAGCTGTACGGTGAGATTTCCACGGGAACAGCTCACATTTTCATGGGCAATAAGGATATGTTTCAGGGAATAATCGGCGACGCAGACCCTGCGGAAATGTTTGTGAACCTTGGCGAGCTTTATCCCGACAATGAGAATATAGACGGCATTTACTACAAAATCAAGGGTACAGAGTTTGCGAAAGCCTGCAAGTGGATTGAATCCTGTCCCGATGATTTGTATATCTGCGTCCGCAACGTTTTTGACGGAATGACAAGTAATCAGGAAAAAATGCTGGAGAACCACGAGAAATCCCTTGAGGTTCTGGACAACATAATAAACGATAGCAAGCAGAATACGGGAAAAGCGACTTCCTAAGGTTTTTGAGGGCATAACTCAAGCCCCACGTTTTGCGGGGCTTGTTTCATTTATTGCTGTACGGAAGCATTGCGGGAAAACCCGTTTAATCAACGTTGTGAAGCGGTCATTTGTGGTTTGCGTTTACGGTATCGCGGGCAAAATCTGC
This sequence comes from uncultured Ruminiclostridium sp., assembly GCA_934462775.1. Taxonomy (GTDB): domain Bacteria; phylum Bacillota; class Clostridia; order Oscillospirales; family Ruminococcaceae; genus Ruminiclostridium_E. The sequence goes on along the minus strand of CAKSIR010000058.1, from coordinate 7,643 downwards.
GTCGTCCTCAAGTTGGGCATCTGTTTTGCTTTCGTTGAGCTGAAGGGGAACGTAGTTGATAAATTCCGGAACAATTTTCCTGTTCTTGTCAATTCGCGCATGATTTCCGTGAAGAATAATTTTTTCGTCCATTATAAAAACCTCTTTAATCCATCGGCGTACTGTTCTTCGGCGCTAAGCAGCCTTTCGGCTTCGTCAAGCACCTGTTGATCCGCGTCTTTCGCGCGGTTGACGGTTCTTGCAATATCAACAATTCCCATGTTTGTGCCGTTGTACATAAGCTCGGCAGCCTTGCGGTCGTTTTTGTCAAACATGGTTTTCATGTCAATTCCCATCTTTGCCATAATCTTTTCGTATGGCGGAACATCTTCAACCCTGCCGTTCTGCGAGCGAATTTCATCGGCAATTTTTGCGCAGTTCTGCTCATACTTGCAGCCCTGCTTTTCGATGTATTCCTTGAATTGGCTGTTCTGACAGGCTGACGAAACATGGCGGATACATTCTGACGCCATTTTGCTGTTTTTATATATGCTGTTGAGAATATCAACGTTATCCTGCGACATTTTTATCATTCCTTTCGAGGTTGATTTACAATAATATTATTTTTTGAAAGGACAATTTTATGCAAAGAAAATCTTTCGGCAAACTTTTCCTTATAGCGCTCGGCTATATGGTTTTCGGCAACCTGCTTTCAACGATTATGACAATTTCAATCGCTGTTGTGGCAAATGTTACGTTTGTACAGGTGATTGCTTTTATTTTCACAACGTTTATTTTTTACTCGCTGATTTTTACAGCCGCATACAAGGACGGCGTGCGCGAACGAAAAATGGTTCATCTTAAAAAGGTAGACGAGCCTAACAAAATGCGCTGGGTAAATATAGGCTTGCTGCTGTGGCTGGTTATGGCATTGCTGGCGCTGGCGCTGTTCATCGACAAGGCCGCAGGTCTGTGGTATGATTTCCTGCTTGTTTACCGAATTGTGTGCGGTGCGGTTTATCCGCTGTCGCTGCTTATCTGCGGCAATACGATAGACGATATGGCAGCCTTTGTGCCGCTGATTTTCATGGCGTATTACACGTTGATTCCGCTTGCCTGCCGAATCGGATTTAAAGTTGGCTATGAGGATAAGTTCAATCCTGACAGCATTATGTATCAGAAAAAGCAATAAAACAAGTCCCCGAAGATTTCTCTTCGGGGATTAACTTATTTCTCAAGAAAATGCTCAAGCAGTGTGTGACCTTTTTCAACGAATATGCCTGTTTCCTTTGCGTGCGCTTCATCGAATTTATCAACGCCCTTTACAGCCTTTCTGCTGTCGTAAATAAGGTACGGAACAGGTGCGTTTGTATGGGTCTTAAGCTCTAACGGTGTAGGGTGGTCAGGGCAGATAAGAATCTTTAAATCCTCGTCCTTAAACGCTTCAAGAACAGGTCCGAGGATTTTTCGGTCGATGAGTTCAATTGCCTTTACCTTGTTTGCAACCTCGAAACGGTGACCGCACTCGTCAGGAGCTTCAACGTGAATATAAACAAAGTCGTTTCCGTCACGGAGCGTCTTTATTGCAGCCTCAGCCTTGCCGCTGAAGTTAGTGTCTATGTAGCCTGTTGCGCCCGGAACGTCAATAACCTCCATGCCCGTGAACTTGCCTATACCTTTAAGCAGGTCGACAGCGGAAATCATAGCGCCCTTCAGACCGTACTTTTCTGTGAACGGCATTAAGTTTTTGCGAACGCCCTCGCCCCAGAACCAGATACTGTTGGCAGGGTGCTTGCCCTCGGCAATACGCTTCTGATTGATTGGGTGATCCTTAAGCAAATCGTAAGACTTCTTCATCATTTCAAGAAGCTCCCTGCCGTTTTCGTTTACGCCAAGGTAGTCGGTGATTTTTCTGCCTGAAATGTCGTGAGGCGGTGTGAGCGTGCCTATGTCGGTTGTGCCGTGATCCCAGATAAGGCAGTGACGATAGCTTACTCCGCTGTAAAAGCTGTATTTTTCATTGCCGAGCTTTGACTGGATAAACTTGATAAGCTCTGCTGCTTCGGCTGTTGAAATATCGCCTGCGCAGTAGTCAACCATTGTTTTATCCTCATAGTTTGGCTCATCGGATAAGGTAACAAGGTTTGTGCGGAAAGAAACGTCAGTTGGCTTCATGTCAATGCCGATGCTGCCTGCCTCCAGCGGTGAACGTCCCGAATAGTAGATTTCAGGGTCGTAGCCAAGTACGGAAAGGTTAGCTACATCGCTGCCGGGCTTAAGCTTGTCAATAACGGTCTTGACCATGCCCACCTCGGAAACCTTTGCAAGCTTGTCCATGTTTTTCTTGTCGGCAACGCCCATTGGCGTGCTGTTCTGCAAGTCGGCTCTCGGTAAATCAGCCATGCCGTCGCAGAGTAAAACTACATACTTCATTTTAGTGTCCTTCCTTTTGCTTATTGAGATATATCAGCTTATCGCTGTAATATTTATCCTTGAACCATACCTCGTTTACCGCAAATTCCCTGCCGTCAAGGTATGATAAAATGCCGCCGTCCGTTGTGAACGAGAATCTCAGCTTGTAGCTGTAAAGCGCTTGATATTTGTAGCCCCATTCCTTGTTGACTTTGTTGTGACCGTACTTTCCGTCCCCTAAAAGCGGGTGACCGATGTACGCAAAGTGAGCGCGTATCTGATGAGTTCTTCCGGTAAGCAGGTCAACCTCAACAAGGCTGAATCCTCCGCAGGAATCAACCACGCGGTATTTTGTTTTGATAGTGCGGTTTGCCGCTGTTTTTCTGTCGGAAACGATTACCATGTTTTCGTCCGCACGCTTTTCAAGGTAGGCAGTCATTGTATCCGCCTTTTTTGGCGGCTCGCCCTCAACAACGCACAGATACAGCTTTACAAGCTCTCTGTCACGGATTTTCTGATTGAGGATACGCAGACTTTCTGCATTTTTTGCGGCAATGACGATTCCGCCCGTATTGCGGTCAATTCGGTTGCAAAGGCTCGGAACAAAGCTTTGCTCGTCTTTGGGATTGTACTCGCCTTTATCGTAAAGATAGTGCTTGATACGGTTAATCAGCGTGTCGACCGTATTATCGTTATCCTCATGCACCACCATTCCCGGTTTTTTATCCGCAAGGAGGATATTTTCATCCTCGTAGACAATGTCCAGTTCTGTTGGTACAGTGAGAAAATCGTCATCGGAAGCAGCTTTCCTTTCTTCAAGAAATTCATCGTTGATATAAAGCTGAATACTGTCGTTTTCGCAGAGCTTGTAGTTGGTTTCGGTGCGCTTGCCACCAACCTTTATTCGTTTTTTGCGCACTGCCTTGCAGATGAAGCCCTGACTCATCAGGGGAAACGCCTTGCACAAAAATCGGTCAAGGCGCTGTCCTGCGTCGTTTTTGCTGACAATGACTTCTTTCATTTCTGTATTCTTGTAAAGCCGCAGCTTTCAAAATGCGCTACCGCCTTTAGGAAAAATTCGTTGGAGTTTGAGCAGCTGTCGCCGATATGCTCAAGCTCGCGTTTTGCGTCAGCCCACTTGTTTTTGGCAATTTCGCTGTCCTCGCCCGAAAACCAAAGCTGATTTTCCCATGTGCCGAACTGTAAATTTATAATGTAGCTTTTTTTAGCCATTCAGCTTTCCGCCTTTCGCACCGCCTAACTTGCCGCCGAATGAAACGCCGTTTAAGATGTTTGTTTCAAAGGAGAAGGTAAGCGCCTTTTCTTCACGCTGTCTTTTAAGTGCAAGGGAAACCATTCTGTCAAGCAGCTCAGGATACTTGACGCCAACAGGCTCCCAGAGGTAGAATGCAAGGCTTCCGGGGATTGTGTTTATCTCGTTGAGGTAAACCCTTCCGTTGTCCCTGTCGATCATAAAATCTATTCTTGAAACGCCGCTGCAGCCAAGACACTTGAACGCCTTAACAGCCATTGTGCGGATTTCTTCTCTGGTTTCGCTGCTTATTTCAGCGGGAATTTTTCTTTTGAGAGATGACATTCCCGACTTGCCGCTGCCGCTTTTGCCGCCGTTGACGTATTTGTCCTCGTAGCTGAGAATATCGTCTGTGCTGACAGGCTCTTCACATTCGCTGGCTTCGGCTTCCTCGTAGTCGCCGCATACGGAACAGTTGATTTCCTTTAGGTTCATGATCGCGTGTTCAACAAGAACCTTGTTTGCAAACTGGAACGCGTATTCCATTGCGTCAGCAAGCTCGTCTTTGGACTTTGCAACCTTGATGCCAACGCTTGAGCCAAGGTTGATTGGCTTTACAATCATTGGGTAGCCGATTTTACTCTCCACGGCAGAAATTGTGTCAGCCTGCTTTGCGGTGTATTCCCTGACAGCAACTATTTTGCAGTCCAGAACGGGAATGTCGTTGTCCTTGAGTACGGCTTTCATCACATACTTATCCATTCCTACCGCCGATGAAACAACGTCGCAGCCTGCATAAGGGATACCGAGCGTGTGGAGGTAGCCCTGAAGCGTTCCGTCCTCAACGTTTGTGCCGTGGACGACAGGGAATGCAACGTCAATTGTATTCAGCACGTTTTCGCCGAATTTTTTCATAGGGTAACGCACAACGTTCAGCTTGCCGTTTTCATTGATAAGCAGGACGCGCTGGCTTTTCTTAAGCAGCGCGGGAATGTTGGAATATTCCGTTATATCGCCGATTCCGTTGCCATAATACATTTCGCTGTTTTTTGTAATGTAGATTGGGATTATTTCGTACTTTTCCTTGTTAAATGAATTGCACGCCTGCAATGCGGAAATAATGGAAACTTCATGTTCAACGCTGTTTCCACCGAAAAAAACTCCGACTTTGATTTTCATATAGCACCTCTTAATAATTGTCGGGCAGGTCGTTTTCAAGGAGAACGATTTTCTTTCTGCCCTCGGTTTTTATGCTGTCAACAACGGCAAGACCGTCGTTAAGCGATTTCACCACGCTGATTTTATCCTCTGGATAGCCCTTTTCAAGCAAGCCCTGCTTAATAGGAACGGCTTGTTTTTCGCCAACGAGAACGCAGTAGTCGGCTGCGTCAGCCGCCTGCATACCGAAGCGTTTGTTAAGCTCGAATTCCTTTTCGCCAAGCTCGATCATGCCCGGAGTTACAAGCACCTTAACGCCGTCAAAAACCTTTAACGTGTCAAGAGCGGCTTTTGCGCCGCTGGGGTTTGAGTTGAACGCGTCGTCTATTATTGTAGTTGCGCCGCGGTCGATTATCTGCAATCTGTGCGGAACGCATTCAAGACGCTTTACCGGCATAACAAGCTCGGCAAGCGGTATCCCCATTTTGTTTGCAACGGCAATGGCGCCTACAATGTTCTGAACGTTGTGCTCGCCGATGAGCCTTGTTGTGAAGCAGATTCTTTCATCGCCGTGATGAATGGTAAAGGTTGTTCCCTTGGCGGAAACGCTGATTTCATCGGCATAGTATTCCTTGCCGTTACCCTCGCCGATACCGTAGCCTATGCGGATTTTGTCCGTCTGATGATTTCTGATGTACTCGTTGTCGTAGTTGAGGAAAGTCATTCCGTCCGTAATGCAGTCGGAGATTTCAAACTTGGTTTTAATAATGTTGTCAAGGGACTTGAAGGTTTCAAGGTGCTGCGGTCCGATCGAGGTGATCACGGAGTGCCTCGGGTGAACAATGTCGCAGATTTCCTTGATTTCGCCAACGCCCTTTGCACCCATTTCGCAAATAAAAATGTCGTATGTTGCGTTAAGCGAGCCGCGTACCGTCTTGACAACGCCCATGGTTGTATTGTAGCTTTCAGGGGTCATAAGCACGTTGTACCGCGCTGAAAGCAGCTTTTGCAGGTAGAACTTGGTGGAGGTCTTGCCGTAGCTGCCTGTAATTCCGATTACATTCAGATTCGGAAGCTCGCTGATAATACGCTTTGCGTCGTTGATGTAGTGATTGTTTACCGCCTTTTCAATCGGTTTGTTGATGAAGTTCGCGATAATCGGCATGAAAAGGGAGCTTATCTGAAGCAGCGGGAACACGATTGCAGGAATGAATGTGAAAAAACCGAAAATCACGGTAAGAACGCAGGCTGCGCCGTAAATGACTGCGCTGGTAACGCACATTCTGATAACGCGCGGAGTGAAAACAAGCTTTTTCTTAGCCTTTTTCGGCATTGCAAAAGCGAGGAAAATGCACAGCGCAAGACCTGCTATGAGAGCGCTCTTGCTGTTGTCAAATTCCACCATGAATATAACGACAGCAGCAAAAACCGCGCCCAAATGCCGCCATACAATGTCGGAAATGTTTTCCTTTACCCATTTCATCTGCTCGGTGGGGCTGTACGAGTTAAGCTGGAACATATGCATATAGTGGACATAGTTCAGCGTAAAGCTTGCAAAAAGCGCAATGAAGAAGAATACATAGCAAAGTGTGAAAAGCATATTTACCTCGTTAGTTTATATTTAAGAATGAGTCAATGACGCGGCTAAACATGAACCACTGGTCGAGAAAGGCGTAATGCCCTGCGTTTTTCAGCGTAACAAGTCCGGCGTCGGGAATTTCCTTTTCCATAATCCGACCGTCGGAAATAGGAGTGGCGTCGTCGTTTTCGCCCCAGATAAGCAGGGTGGAGGGCTTGATTTTCGGCAGCAGGGGACGCAAATCCTCGTTTACCACCTTTACAAGACACTGGCGCATAATCGGGGAGGCTGCGTTATAGTCTGCTGAACCGTGTTTTTTTCGCAGACTGTCAAGGGCGTTTGGAAACAGCTTTTTTATAGGCGCGAGGGAAAGAAATCCCTTGCCGATTTTGTAAACCCGTGTTCTGATTTTTGAGCCGAGGCTTTTGGTCGGCTTTATTCCCGCACTGTCTGTGAGGATAATTTTGCTTACTTTAATTGGGCAGCTTTCCCGTGACATCATCTTTATAATGACTCTGCCGCCAAAGCTGTGTCCCAGCAGAATTGTTTCGGTTATACCCATTTTTGCACAGAATTCAAGGACATAATCAACGTAGTCGTCAACAGCCCACGGTTCAGTCGGTTCGGCTGTTTCGCCGAAGCCTGCCATATCGAGAGCGTAGACTTTATAATAAGGCGAAAGGTGCTTTATCATGGTATCGAAAAGCTTTATATTTGCCCCCCAGCCGTGAAGAAGGAGAATGCTTTCGCCGCTGCCCTCGCAGACATAGTTGGTCTTAATTCCGCAAACCTCAGTAAACAATGAAAGTACCTCTCAAAAGTTCATTTTAACTTTATTATTATACTCTTATAGTATGTTTTTGTCAAGAAAGATAACACTGCCGAAAAGCCTATTTTTAAGCAAAAAATCCGCCGCAGGGCGAACTTTTAACAACATTCGCTGTGCGGCGTTTTGAATGGGAGGTTATGAGCTTTTCAGCATATATGTCAAGACCATGCGGTCGTTGTTGTTAGACGTAAGGGCCGGCCCGAGCCTGCTGCTCGGAACAGCAACCCTACTTAATTTATGACTTTATTATATATGCCGATTGTGAAAGGAATATGACAGCTTCATCTTAAAAAACCGAAAAGAAGTTAAGCAAATGTGAAAAATGCCGAAAAAAGTAAATGCTCTGCGTATAACAGAGCATTCCAGCTTGTCGAAAAACGCGCCACCGGCGCCTTTTTCGAGGATTATGTTGCGAAAATTTTTCACTTGTGGGG
>CAKSIR010000057.1 GCA_934462775.1 uncultured Ruminiclostridium sp. | reverse complement strand
CCGCGCCACAGCGTCATTTGCTCATTAAAAACCTCGTCGTCCTCAAAGTAATCGCCGCCTGCAAGATAATATCCGTTTACATTTCCGTCTTCGCGGTTAAGCCAAATTCGTCTGGACAAAAGGGAAAGCAATTCGGCTTGATTATCGGGAATAGTAATTATTCTGTTATATTGGGGCAGTTCATTGTTCTGTTCCCATGATGGCTTGCTTGTGTAAACATCGTTTTCCGAATCACATTCTGCATTGTAGTTAAGCATAAGCGTTTCAAAAAGGTTTCTGCCTTTTATGGCAATCAGATTGAGTTTACCTACCCATGGTCTCTTCGGGGTGGGTTTTTTTGCTGCAATATCGTCAAAACAAATGATATGCAGCAGCCAGCGCGCCGCCTCGGGATACGAAAGCAGCCTGCCTTTATCGTTTCGGTCAGAAAATAGCCTTGGACCATTTCCGCTCTCAAATAGTGAACCAATCATTTTGGCGGTGCTGCTCATTTTGCATTTGCCTTTTACTGCGTTAGACTGATAAAACGGGTATTTATCATCGAAAAGCCAGAATCTGTCATACCATACAGAGAAATATTTTTCAAAAGGCTTAATCGGAAAAGCACCCGACTTAAAAACCTTTTCCCAATTGTCAATAAGACAATCAGGGTCGTCTGTCGTATCAATTTCGTTTCCGTCGGCGTCGTATCTTGAAAAAACGGTATAGATAACTGCAAGCAGGAAACGCAGTACGGCAAAATCCTGGGTTTTGGTTTCACCTGACAAACCCGCATATTTGTGTGCGTTCAGAAAAAGCTCGTGCAGACTGATTATTTCTGTTTTGCAATCATCGGTCATCACACAAATCCACTTCTGATCGACTAAATTAAATTCTCTTTCCATATTTCACTCCTGTTCCTTATTAAATATTTCAAGTCCCCGTTCACTGCTGTAACGAAGGATTTTTTCGGATATTTCGGCTTGATTATCGCCGTCAAGCAAAAGCAGCAGCTCGCCTTTGAGCCATTTTGAATCTCGCCACCGTTCAGGCATTGCCTGAAGAGCCTTCAGTGTTTCCCTGTAACGGTATTTGCTGAAATATATCGGCAGTCTGAGCCTTTCCTTAGCGATTTTCTCCGCCTCTTTGTCGCTGAGGCTGCTTGTAATATCGAAAGTGACTTTTCTTGAGAAAGTGGTATAATTGATTTCGCTTTCCTTAACAAGAACGAGCACTTCAATTGTGTCTTCGGTATCTCTGACTGCCGCCTCTGCGTCGGAGTCGTTATTTGCCTCGCCAACGTCCAGAAAATCTGCAATTGTATTGTTCCTGCTGCTGTTCAGCTTGTTTGATTTAATGCAGTATTTCGACGCTTTTTGCTTTTTTGTTTTTATCTGATTGCGAAATTCGATGTATTCATCGCTGAGCGCCTCCGCGTCGTCAGGCTCGCTGTAAACCTTGCTTACCAGCGTAGGTATACATGACGGAATGTCCAATTCCGATGGCAGGCTCTGAGCTGTCCTTGACAATATCCACGGACTGTATACGCTTTTAATTCCGCTGTCGGACGGCTTAAGAACGGAAAGCTCGGCGTTTTGCAGCGGTAAGGGTCTTGTGCGCTTGTGACGATGCAGTCTGCCTGACCTTTGCAGCAGCAAATCCATAGGGCAAAGCTCTGTAATTATGTAGTCAAAGTCTACGTCAAGGGATTGTTCAAGCACTTGCGTTCCGACAACTATCAGTCTGTCGCGCTGCAATTCATTGGATTTTTTTCCAACCAGCGTCATAAGCAGCTTTTCTGTTTCTGCACGGTCGGTTGAAATGAAACGGCTATGAAAGCAGATAACTCTGTATTTCGGCATTTCAGCCTTTATCAGCTCGGTAAGCCTTTGCGCATACAGGACAGAATTTACAATTACCGCCGCGCAGCCGCCGTCTGATAACTTTGCTTCAAGTCGGTTTGCAATATCCGATTCGTCAATGTGAGTAACCGTAATCCTTTTCGCGGCGGAATCTGATACGATTTCCTCTTGCTTGATACATGAACCGCTTGTCCATGTCAGAACGGGATAAGCAAGCTTTTTTGCGTCAAAATCCGGCTCGCTGCCCGTGTATGCTTTTATGAGTTCAATTCGTCTTTGAGGAGGGAGAGTAGCGGACAATATTATCACAGTAACCCTGTAAGCGCTCATCCATTTAAGCGTTCTGTCAAGATAGACGTTCATGTATGCGTCGTATGCATGACATTCGTCAATGATAACCACCTTGCCTATAAGTCCGAGGTGTCTTAACATAACGTGCTTTTGCATAAGCGACGCAAGCAGAAACTGATCCACCGTTGCAACTACAAAATCCGAGAGCAGCGCTTGCTTACGTCCCTCGAACCATTCATGCACTATAATGCTGTCGGCGGAATCGTCAGCTTTTCCGTGAAAGATTTCGCGGTATTCATCGTTAAGGTCGGTCATTCCGTGAGCAAGGCGTATGGAATGCTGTTCATCGTCACAGCCCTCGGACCATTTGAGTATGCGGTCAAAAATGCCGTTTGCGGTTGCCTGGGTCGGAAGTCCGAAAAACATTCCTCCGTACCCGAATTTAGCCGCCAGTATTTCGGCTGCGGAAAGGGCGGCTTCGGTTTTTCCTATGCCCATAGGGGCTTCAAGTATATAGATACCTGGAGCCATATTTTCATTTACCGCATTCATAAATGCAGTCTGAACGGAGTTTGGCTCAAACGAAAAGCGGCTTTCGAAAAAGCTGCGGTTATCCGCTGCTTTTTCGGCGTACCAGCTTTCAGTTAGCGAAAGCTTTTTCCATGCGTTTTTTACCCGCGCTTGAAGCGTTTCCTCGTCGACGATGCAGTCAATGTCTATATATGGAAAATAGTCTGTGTTGCTTGCAATCCAGTCGCTCATTATAAGCAGCCCTGTGAGAATCATCTGCACCTTGACATCAGGTATCGGCAGGCTTTTTACATCGGAAAATCCCGATTTGGCAAGCGCATATTCGAGCCACTGACTGCGAAGCCCGTTCCACTTTTCCTTGTCCGCGCTTTTATATCCGTAATAGTTGGAGGGAAAGCCTTCCTGCTCGGAAACGTCATAGGAACAGCCGCCGTGATGTGCGCCGACAATAATCGAAATCTCCTCGGGAATGCCGAATCGGCTTTCAAGAATGTACTGTCCTGCAACATTATGCGGAGATTGTGCGGTATGGGTCAGCATTGAAAGGTCAAACCCGTTGCTTGACAGCAGGTCAGTGTGATTTTCGATATTGGGAGAAATTTTGCTCTGAAACGCAGGAGTAAGTTTTCCTATGTCGTGCGTCAGGGATATAAATTTGCAGAAATTGCAGGCGGCAATCTCGTTTTGCTCCCGATCGAAACAGGTGCTTAGCGAACGGCTTATGTAGTTTCTTGCGGCTTCTGACAGCCATTTTTGAAACAGCAAAACGGCAATTCCCGCCGTATCCTCCGAATGAACAGGAAAGGGAAGCCATTTTGTTTTATCGTCACGGCAGCTTTTTGCTGCCATATAATATATATTTTTCAATTTATTATCCTTTAAAATGGTTAATATATCTATTTTATCAATAAACTTACCTTATGTCAATAAATTATAGCTAAATTCGACAACATTGTTTAGTCGAAATTTGTCGAATTGTGTCAAAATATAGATTTAACACCCAATACCGCGGCTGACACAATCAACATCATCTATTTCAGCCAATTTTCACACTTGAGATATTGCACAAAAATACAAAATGATGTATAATAAGAGAAATTGTGTTAAGGAGTGACGTTTTTGTTTAACTATAATAAAGCCGGCGCAGGCGTTGCGAAAGGCGGACCGAAAAAAAAGCCTTTCTTTAAATTCTGGGAGCTTTTTGCAAGAAAGTTCTGGAAATTCTTCTGTATAAACGCGCTGTATCTGATTTTCTGTCTGCCGATTGTTACATTTGGACCTGCAACTGCCGCAATGACTCAGCTTATGAGGAGGTTCGTTCTTGAAAAGCCTATCTTTATCTGGCACGATTTCTGGGACGCATTCAAGAAGAATTTCAGACAGTCCATAGGAGTTGGGATTGCAGACGTATTGTTCATTGGCTGTTTCGGGTTTGCTATGTACTATTATGATAATCTGCTGAATATGGATTCGGGAATGCAGAATATGATACTTATGGCGGTAACGGTTGCAACCGCTGCCTTTGTGTTTATGATGCACTTTTATATATATTTACAGATTGTATCACTTAACCTCAGCGTAAGCGCTATAATCAAGAATTCCATGAAGCTGGTTGTAATAGGGCTTAAGAACAACATCATCACGCTGATTGTATGCGTTGCGATAATTACGGTGTTTGTGCTGTTTTACCCATATTCAATGCTTGTTCTGCCGCTTATTCCGTTTGCTTGGATGTCGTTTATTATCGTGTTCAACAGCTATCCGGTTATCACTAAGGCAATCATTAACCCATACTACGAATCAAGAGGAGAGCGCAATCCGGAGCTTCCGTCCGAGGACGAAAATGAAGAAGCAGTATTTGAGGATATGGGCGGCAAGGAAGAGCCGGTAAAGGTAAAAACCAAGGCTCACGGCAAAATCATTCATTAACGAACAAATCAATTCATATATTTCAGCAGAGCGGACAAAGCTAAAAATTTCGCTCTGCTATTGCTTTTTTCAACAAAAAGTGATATAATTGTTATGATAAACTTTACAATTTATCAAAAGCACCCCCAAAACAAAGCAATATGCATTAAGCAAATCAGGATTTTTTAGCTATATTCCATAAAAATCCGGCAGAGGATTAGGGCAGGTCGAAGGGTTTTTGTGAAATGGCTTAATGTCTGTGGTATTGCGGCAGTTTCTGAGGCTGCTGTAAAAATATTTTACGAGGTGACACATGAAGGCTGATTTACATTGCCATACGACCCTGTCTGACGGATCTCTTGGTATAGAAGAAGTTATCGCTCAGGCGAGAAGAAACAGTATCGATTATCTTGCTATCACAGATCATGATAATCTTTCGTCAATTTCCCGCGCAGTAGTGTTGGGCAATCGCTATGGAATAAATGTACTTCCTGCGGTTGAGTTCTCATGCTATGACGATAAGCGAAACGCAAAAGTGCATATTCTGTGCTATTTACCCAAAAAGCCTGACCGTCTTGAGGGCATATGCCTTAGGACCTGTGAAGCCCGTAAACAGCGCGGAAAGAAAATGGCGCTGAAGGTTATTGAAAGGTATCCTATAACGCTGGAAAACATTGTCCGCTATTCAACAGGCAGCAAGGCCATTTTTAAGTGTCACATTATGCACGCTTTAATGGATTATGGTTATACCACCGACCTTTACGGCGATGTTTACGAGGAGCTTTTCAACGTCAGTACGGGACTTTGCGCCGAGGAGGTTGCAAGTGAAACAAAGGGCAATCCTGAGGTGCATTTTGTGCTTGAGCTGATACATTCCGCAGGGGGAATTGCGGTTGTCGCTCATCCGAGAGTTTACGACAACTTTGATTTGGTTGACGAGCTTGGCGCTGCGGGAAAAATCGACGGCGTTGAGGTATGGCACCAGAGCCTTAAAGATGGCGATGAAGAACGTTTGCTGGAGATTGCGAAGAAACATAATCTGATAACGACAGGCGGTTCCGATTTCCACGGATTTTATAATCATTACCCGATTTCAATCGGATATAATTTGACGCCGCAGGAATCGCTTGACAGAATATTAAATTTTAAAAAGTAAGGACTAAAGAAATGGATATCAAAGAAGAATCGCTGAAAAAGCATTACGAATGGCAGGGAAAAATCGAAGTAGTTTCAAGAGCGAAGATTGAAACAAGAGAGGATTTATCTCTTGCGTACACGCCAGGCGTTGCACAGGCGTGCCTTGAAATTCAGAAGGACCCGTCCCTTTCATACAAGCTCACACGCCGCAGGAACATGGTTGCCGTAATTACGGACGGTACGGCTGTACTTGGTCTTGGCGATATAGGCGGACTGGCAGGTATGCCCGTTATGGAGGGAAAATGCTGCCTGTTTAAGGAATTTGCAGACGTTGACGCATTCCCACTTTGCATAAAAAGCAAGGACGTTGATGAAATTGTAAGGACGATTGAGCTTATCAGCGACAGCTTCGGCGGTATCAATCTTGAGGATATTGCTGCACCGAGATGCTTTGAAATTGAAAAGAAGCTTAAGGAAAAGCTTGATATTCCCGTATTCCACGACGATCAGCACGGTACGGCGGTTGTTGTCGGCGCAGCGCTAATTAACGCTGCAAAGTGCGCAGGCAAGAAGCTTTCCGACATGACGGTTGTAATCAACGGCGCAGGCGCGGCGGGTATTGCCATCGGCACATTCCTGCTTTCGCTTGGAATAGGCGATTTAATAATGGTTGACCTATGCGGCATTATAAACAGAGATGATACCTACGAAAACCCTGCTCACGCAGCTATTTCCAAGGTATCCAACAAGCACAGCAGAAAAGGCGGTCTTGCAGAGGCGATGGCAGGCGCAGACGCGTTTGTAGGCGTATCTAAGCCAGGTCTTGTTTCAAGAGAAATGGTGCAGTCAATGGCTGATAAGCCGATTGTTTTCGCAATGGCCAATCCTACTCCCGAAATTATGCCTGACGAAGCAAAGGCGGCAGGCGCATTTGTCGTAGGCACAGGAAGAAGCGACTTCCCGAACCAGATCAATAACGTGCTTGTGTTCCCCGGACTTTTCAAGGGCGCGCTGAGCGTAGGCGCAAAGGCAATCACCGAGGAAATGAAAACGGCGGCTGCTTATGCGATTGCACAGGTTATTCCAGATGACGAAATCACACCTGAAAATATTATTGCAAGTCCGCTTAATAAAAAGGTAGCACTTGCGGTTGCTGACGCAGTTGCAAAGGCATATAAAGAATAATAGCAAAGGAACAAAAGAGAAATGGTTTACGAATTTACACCCAAGGGCGTATGCTCAAGAAAAATGGAAATAACAATTGAAGACGGCAAGGTAATGGACCTTAAAGTAATCGGTGGCTGCGACGGAAATCTTCACGGAATCAGCGCGCTTGTTAAGGGAATGCCCGTTGACGAGGTAATCAAGCGTCTTGACGGCATTGACTGCCGTGGAAAAGGCACGTCATGTCCTGACCAGCTTGCAGCGGGACTTAAAGAATTTTTAGCAAATAACTGAGAGGTTTTATGAAGATTTTAGCAGTAGATTACGGCGACAGCCATACAGGTCTTGCTTGCTGCGACCGAACCGAAACGCTTGCGTCACCCCTCGGAATTATCCACGAGAAGAATTTCAACGTCTGTGTGGAAAAGGTAGCGGCAGCTTCGGTTGAGTACGAAGTGGGCATGATTGTTGTGGGAAATCCTATAAATATGAACGGCTCATACGGACCGCGTTCGGAGAAATGCTGTCAGTTTGCGGAGCTTCTCCGTAACTTTGTCGAAGTGCCGGTTGTAATGTGGGACGAACGTTCAACAACTGTTACAGCTCACAACATGATGAACGAAGTCAACAAACGCGGAAAAAAGCGCAAGGAAGTTATTGACGCAGTTGCGGCTGCGATTATCCTTGAAAGCTATCTGAATTTCAGGCACAACAATCCCGATCAAAGTCCGGACGCGCAGTAAGTTCTTATATGAAAAAAACGACATATTATAGTACAAACGCTGAAAGGGTGATACTATGGTATGTCGTTTTGACGATTTGAGGTGCAAGGAAATTATCAGCATAAAAACAGGCTGCAAAATCGGCTTTGTAGACGATATTGAGTTTGAAACCTGCACCGCCAAGATATGCAAGCTGATAGTTTTCGGAAAACCCAAGTTTTTCGGGCTGCTCGGCAGGGAAGAGGATTTCGTTATTTGTTGGTCAGATATAGAGGTAATTGGCGAGGATACGATACTTGTAAGCTGCGAATTGCCGCAGCGACCAAAAAAGATAGGCGGATTTGGCAAAAATTTGTGGAAATAGACGAAATGTTTTTTCTTGTAAATTAGAGTGGTTTATGATATAATATTAAAGCGGTTGCAAAAGCCGTAAATCCACACATTCCGAATAAGGCTTGACGGTGCCGCTTGAGCGGTTTGAGTCTGCAAATCGGGGTGGAGGAAAAATAAAAACCAAAAACAGGAGGACACTACCATGGCAGTAGTATCAATGAAGCAGCTTCTTGAAGCCGGTGTACACTTCGGTCACCAGACAAGACGCTGGAACCCAAAAATGGCACCTTACATTTTCACAGAAAGAAACGGCATTTACATCATCGACCTTCAGAAGACAGTAAAGAAGCTTGATGAAGCTTATATGTTCGTTCGCAAGGTTGCTGAAGAAGGCGGAGAAATTCTCTTCGTAGGAACAAAGAAGCAGGCATCGGATTCCGTTAAGGAAGAAGCAGAGCGCGCTAACGCACACTATGTAAACGCTAGATGGCTCGGCGGCATGATGACAAACTTCAAGACAATCCAGAGAAGAATCCAGAGACTTGAACAGTTACACACAATGGAAACTGACGGTACATTCGATCTCCTTCCTAAGAAGGAAGTTATCAAGCTGAACCTCGAAATCGAAAAGCTTGAAAAGTTCCTCGGCGGTATCAAGAACATGAAGAAGCTCCCGGGTGCTCTCTTCGTAGTTGACCCGCGCAAGGAAAAGATTGCTGTTTCCGAAGCTAAGAAGCTTGGTATTCCGGTTGTAGCTATTGTAGATACAAACTGTGATCCGGACGAAATCGACTATGTAATTCCTGGTAACGATGACGCTATCCGCGCTGTAAAGCTTATCGCAGGCGCTATGGCTGACGCTATCATCGAAGCTCGTCAGGGTTCAGCAGAAGCAGCTGAGGCAGCTGCGGAAGAAGCTGAAGAAACAACAGCTGAATAATTGAAATTTCATCATAATATATAAGGAGAATTACAATGGCTATTACAGCTCAGGACGTAAAACAGTTAAAAGAATTAACAAACTGCGGCATGATGGACTGCAAGAGAGCTCTTGAAGAAGCTAACGGCGACATCGATACAGCTATCAAAATCCTTCGTGAAAAGGGTCTTGCAAAGGCTGCCAAGAAGTCCGGCAGAATTGCTGCTGAAGGTCTTGTTTATACAAAGATTGACAGCGATAAGAAGGTTGGCGTTGTTGTTGAAATCAACAGCGAAACTGACTTCGCTGCTAAGTCTGAAAGATTTGTTGAATTCGTTGATATGGTTGCAAACACAATCATCAACAACGATGTAAACACAGTTGAAGAATTACTCGAATTAACTTGCGACGGAACAAACGAAAAGGTTTCCGACGTATTAACTGAAAGAATCGCTACAATCTCTGAAAACATCAAGATCAGACGTTTCAAGAGAATGACAGGCGACCTCTTCGCTTATGTTCATGACGGCGGCGGAAGCTTAATCGGTTCTATCGTTAAGCTGGAAGGCTGCGATCCTAACGATGAAGCTGTTAAGGCTGCTGCTAAGGATATTCTTCTCCAGATTACAGCAAGCGCTCCACAGTTCGTTTGCCAGAGCGAAGTTCCTGCATCTGTTATTGATGCAGAAAAGGAAGTTCAGCTTGAACTCGTTAAGAAGGAAAACGAAGGTGCTGCTAAGCCAAAGCCACAGAACGTTCTTGAAAAGATCGTTGAAGGCAGAATGAGAAAGTTCGCAGAAGAAATCTGCTTACTCGATCAGCCTTTCGTTAAGGATCCTAACGTAACAGTTGCTAAGTACCTTGACGGCTTAAAGAAGGGCATTAAGGTTGTTGAATTTGCTCGTTTTGAAAAGGGCGAGGGCATTCAGAAGAAGGAAGAAAACTTTGCTGATGAAGTAGCTTCCATGATTAAGTAATTTGCAATTGCTAAAAATCCCGCAGATTTTTCTGCGGGATTTTTGTTGTTTACAGTGTACAATTAGGTGATATTACATACTGCGATTAAGTAAAATGTGACGAAATTTGTATTTGTATGAGGTTTTGTCTTGACTTTTGCTTTGACAAGTAGTATATTTATATTGGTTAGTAAAAGCTAACTTGAAAAATATCATAAGCGGTAAAGAACTGGATATTAGAAATATTTTTATAAGAATCAAGGTTTATCCTATGTTGATATGCTGACGTGAAGTTAGGATAAACTAATTACGAGGTGGGGCAATGCTAACAGGAGCACAGAAACTGTATTTATACGCAATCTACAAGCTTGGTCAGGAGGGTAAGTCGATACGTTCAGCCGAGGTTGCTAAAATTGTAGGCGTAAGTAAACCGAGCACTGTACGAATGACTCAGAAGCTGATTGACGACGGCTATATAATCAAGGAGCCGTACCATGAAATCGCTCTTACCGAAAAAGGAGTAAGGGTGGCTAACGAGCTATATACTCCATGCGTTATTATGCACGATTTTCTGAAAAATACAATAGGTGTTTCCGAGGAAAGCGCTGATGCTGACGCTATTGTTCTTGCTTCGCAACTTACCGAAGAAACTTGCGGTAAGCTAACCGAATACGCACTGAATAAATATACAACGAGAGAGTGAAATATATGACAGAAACTTTAGGAGATAAGCAGGTTTATCATGAGTTAGTCGACTGCATTACATCAGCCCTTGACGCAAGGGATCCGTATACAGGCGACCATTCCCGCCGAGTCAGCGACATGGCGTGCGCGATATGTGAGTTAATGGGTTTATCGCAAAAGGAATATGACGAAACCCATATTGCCGCCCATTTGCACGATATAGGTAAAATCGGCGTTCCGGACGCAATTCTGCTCAAGCCGTCCTCCCTTAATGACGAGGAGTGGGCGATTATGAAAAAGCATCCGCAGATTGGAGCGGATATTCTTTCAAAATCTCCTCATTTTTCAAGAATTTCCGCTATCATTCTTCATCACCATGAGCGGTTTGACGGAAAAGGTTATCCTTTCGGCGCAAAGGGCGAGGAAATTCCGCTGGGAGCAAGAATAATTGCAGTGTGCGATTCAATTGACGCAATGGCGTCGGCAAGAGCATACCGCAAGGCGCTGCCGATTGAAATATGCAGGAGCGAGATTGAAAGAAACGTCGGACTGATGTATGATCCCGATGTTGCAAACCTGATTTTAAGTCACTGGGAAATTGCAGAGAAAATGTACAGTTAAATTTAGCCGACCGGATTTTCCGGTCGGTTTTTTGGTAAGGATGTTATTTTTTACATTTTACATTGATTTTACTTTAAAATTACCGCACCTTGATTTCACTATTTTTTACGCTGTGCTATACTTTAACTGTTGAAAAATGAATATAATCTAACAGAAAAACAAGAAAAGAATGGTGTAAAATGGAAAATGTATCAACAATAGCAATCACAGCGCCCTCGCGCAATAACAGGCGCAAGCTTACCGGAAAAGACATTGTGGAACGTATAATGTGGTTTCTTTTTGTTATATGCGGCTTTACAGCAATTGCTGCCGTGCTGCTTATAACAATTTATATGATAAGCTCAGGTGCGCCCGCAATCGCAAAAGTCGGCGTTATTGAGTTCCTTTTTGGCGACACATGGAGCGCAAAGAACGAGATTTTCGGAATCCTGCCAATGATTCTCACATCAATTGTGGGTACGCTGGGTGCAATCATTATCGGTGTGCCTATCGGCGTGCTGACGGCGGTTTTCATTTCGGAAATGGCGCCAAAGCCGATACGCGCCGTTGTAAAGCCGGCTGTTGAGCTTCTTGCAGGTATTCCGTCGGTTATTTACGGTTTGCTTGGTTCAATTCTTATTAAGCCGGTGTTTTATGCACTTGAGGAAGTAATCTTCAAGGACGACCCAAATCACAAATTTACCGGCGGCGCTAATCTTCTTTCGGCAATCGTTGTGCTTGCAATAATGATTCTGCCAACGATTATCAACATCACCGAAACAACGCTCAAGGCAGTTCCAAACGAATATAGAGAGGCCTCATACGGTCTTGGCGGAACAAAAATACAGACAATCTTCAAGGTGGTAATCCCTGCGGGAAAATCAGGCATTGCTTCGGGAATTGTTCTTGGCGTCGGCCGTGCTATCGGAGAGGCAATGGCAATCATGATGGTTGCGGGCAATGCGGTAAATATGCCGCTGCCGTTTAACTCGGTGCGTTTTCTTACAACGGGAATTGTATCCGAATTCAGTTACTCGTCAGGACTTCACAGGGAGGCGCTTTTTGGAATCGGACTGGTTCTCTTCGTGTTCATTATGATAATCAACATTGCGCTTAACCGAATCCTCAAGAACGGAGGGGAAAAGAATTGAAAACTGAAAGCTTGCTTACAAGACGGAAAATCCGTCCGTCCGACATAATTCTCAGAACAGCAATAATCGCAAGCGCACTTATTACAGTCGGACTGCTTGCAGGTATACTTATTTACATTGCGATTAAGGGTATGGAGGGAATGTCATGGAACTTCCTGTCCACGGCTGCGTTCTCGTATCCTTACGAAAACTACGGTATCCTCGGCAACATAATCAACACTCTGTACCTTGTAATAATCACGCTTGTGGTTGCAACGCCTATCGGCATCGGCGCAGCGATTTACCTCAGCGAGTATGCCAAGAAAGGCAGACTGACCAAGCTTATCGAATTTACAACTGAAACCCTTGCGGGTATCCCGTCGATAATTTACGGTCTGTTCGGCAGCGTGTTCTTTTACAGCGTATTTGGGCTGGGTTCGTCAATCCTGACCGGTTCACTTACCCTTGCAATCATGATACTTCCTATTATTATCCGTACAACTCAGGAAGCAATAAAGACGGTTCCGTTAAGCTACCGCGAGGGCGCGGTGGGACTGGGCGCAACCAAGTGGTATATGATAAGAACCGTTATTCTCCCATCGTGCATTGACGGAATCCTAACCTCGGTAATTCTGTCGATAGGCAGAATTGTCGGCGAATCAGCAGTGCTTATTTTCACAGCTGGTATTGCGGCAGAGCTTCCGAAAATCACAAATCCCGCCGACATTTTCACTTATGCAGGTCAGCAGGGCGGCTCGCTAACAGTGCAGCTTTATCAGTATGCGCAGCGCGGCGGCGGAGAGCTGAAGTACGCGTTCTCGACCGCGTTTGTACTCCTTGCGGTAGTGCTTATAATCAACATTCTTGCAAAGCTTATTGCGAGAAAATTCACTAAAAAGAACGGTTCTTGAAAGGAACAAACATGGAAAATATAAAAATGCAGACTAAAAATCTGAATCTTTTTTACGGCGAAAATCATGCGCTGAAGGATGTAAGCCTTGACATTGCCGAAAACAAAATCACTGCGTTTATCGGTCCGTCGGGCTGCGGCAAGTCTACATATCTCAAGACGCTGAACCGTATGAACGACCTTGTGCCGAATGTAAAAATAACAGGGGACGTGCTTCTTGACGGCGAGGATATTTATTCCCCAAAGGTAGATGTTACACTCCTCAGAAAACGCATTGGAATGGTGTTCCAGAAGCCGAATCCGTTCCCGATGAGCAT
>CAKSIR010000056.1 GCA_934462775.1 uncultured Ruminiclostridium sp. | reverse complement strand
AAAAAAAGCGCCCCACAAGTGAAAAATTTTCTCAACATAATCCTCGAAAAAGGTGCCGGTGGCACGTTTTTCGACACGCTGGGCAGTCCTTCGGGGCTGCTGTTTTTTGCCTATTTGTTTACAATTCGGATACAAAAAGCCCTAAAACATTGACAAGGGAATATAAAAACTGTAAAATATACAATGTATAAATATGCTATTCAGACGAACAAAAGAAAAGTCTTGATTTATCAAGCGAAGGACGGACACTTTATATGAAAACAGAAACAACCCTTTGCATGGGATGTATGTGCGAAAAGAATTACGAGGGCGAGTGCAGAAACTGCGGATACTCCGATAATGCGCCCTACCTTTCATCATACCTTGCACCCAAGACATTCCTTGCAGACAGATACATTGTAGGCAAGCTGATTTCCTATAACGGAGAGGCCGCCTGCTATATGGGCTATGACGCCAAGGAGAAAAAAAGGGTAATTATCAAGGAATATATGCCCGATACTCTCTGCACACGCTCCAAGGACGATGAACCGATTACCGTAAACCCCGATTGTCTGCCGCTTTATAAGACATATCTGTCAGAATTTATCGACCTTAACAAGTCGCTTATGAAGTCCTCGAACGTTTCCAACATACAGACAGTGGAGGGGATTTTTTCCGCCAATAATACCGCCTACGCCGTGCTTGAATACATAAACGGTATGCCGCTTAAGACCTATCTTTCGGGCTGCGGCGGAACAATGACGTGGGAGGAGGTCAAGGAGCTTTTCCCGCCGATTCTCACAACATTAAGCCTTATTCACGGCTTCGGGATTATCCACAGAGGTTTAAGTCCGACTACCGTTTACGTTACCGACAAGCAGGAGCTTAAGCTGACAGGCTTCGGCATTTCAGCGAGCCGAACCGCCGACTCGGATATAAACTGCGAGGTTTTTGCAGGCTATGCGCCTCCCGAGCTATATTCAAGCGCAGAGCGCAATGGAAGCTGGACGGACGTTTACGGAATTGCCGCCGTGCTTTACCGCGTGCTGACAGGTCAGGTGCCGCCTGACGCGCAGGCAAGGCTGGAAGAGGATAAGCTGATTGAGCCGATGCTGATTAACAGGAACATTCCCGATAATGTGTCCCATGTGCTTATGAAGGGACTGGGACTGCATCAGGCGCAGCGTATTCAGACTATCACCGAGTTTGTGGACAGGCTTTTCGAGCAGCCAAAGCACGTTGTTGAAAATTCGGCTGAAATTTCAATTTCAAAGACCGCTCCGAAGTCTGCCGAGGGAGCATACACCCCCGACCTTGCAGAAAAACCTGCACCGAGGAAAAATCCTCCCGTAAAGCACAGGAAGAAAAAGAAAAAGTCCAACGCTCCGGCAATTGCGGGCATTGTGTTCGGGTTTGTGGTGGTTATCGGATTTATCGTTGCAATTTTGCTGCCGACCTTGAACAGCGAAAAAGAGCCCGTTCAGACCACTGCGGCAACAGCTGCAACAACCGTGCCCGAGGTAACGACCACGCCGCCTGTTACGACCGCTCCCGCTGAAGTCACCACAACAGGGACCGAAATCGGATACGTTCTTCCCGACTTCAAAAACCGCGTTTTTGACTCAATCAAGGACAGTCCCAAGTATTCCTACCTTAACTTCGTTCCGACCTACGAGTTCAACAACGAGTACGGTGACGGCGTTATTTTCGAGCAGGACCTTGAAAGCGGCACAACCGTAACCAGCGGCACAACCATCAACATAAAAATCAGCAAGGGCGCAGAGTTTGTTCCGCTGCCCGACTATATCGGAATAGACGTTGAGGCGTACAAGGAAATGCTCTCCTCCCTTAATATCAAGTACGAAACCAAGCAGCGCGAGGACACCGAGCATAAAGCAGGCATTGTAATTGAATGCAGCGCCGAAATCGGCGAAAACATCAACGTTGCCGAGGGACAGACAGTTACAGTTTACTACGCGGTTGCTCCCGCCGAAGAGGAGCTTACAGAGGATTAAGATGGATTTAAACGAGATTAGAAACCGAATTGACGGCATAGACGACCAAATTGTCAAGCTTTTTGTTGAAAGAATGAAGCTCACCGAGGGCGTTGCAAAGTACAAGGTGGAACACTCGCTGCCCGTTTTTCAGGGAAAGCGCGAAAAGGAAATCCTGGAGCGCGTCGCGTCAATGTCGCCCGATAATATGGCAAACGGTTCAAGACTGCTTTTCGCTAACCTTATGGATATTTCCAAGTGCTATCAGCAGGAGCAGATAACCCCGGTAATCCCTTTTGCGACAGAGGAGCCGCCAAAGGAACCGCGTGTTGCCTGCCAGGGTACTGTGGGCAGCTACTCCGAGGCCGCCTGCCGCAGACTTTTCGGCAAAAGCGGCGATGAAATCAGCTTTTACCAGAGCTTCGACGAGGTTTTTGACGCGGTGGAAAGCGGAAAGGTCGATTACGGCGTGCTGCCTATCGAAAACTCAACCGCAGGCGGAGTCGCCCTTACCTACGACCTTATGGGACGTCACAGCTTTTATGTGTACAAACGCGTTACCGTGAAAATAAACAATGTGTTCGCCGTCAGAAAAGGCACGAAGCGCAGCGAGATAACCTCGGTCTTTTCCCATGAACACGCCTTAAAGCAATGCACCGACTTTCTGAGCAAAAATCCGCACATAATGCAGATTCCGTATAAGAATACCGCCCTTGCCGCAAAAATGGTAAGCGAAACGGAACAGCCCTTTGCCGCAATCTGCTCAAGGGACTGCGCCGAGCTTTACGGTCTTGAAATTCTTGAGGACGACATCACCAACATCAAAGAAAATTACACCCGTTTCATCTGTATCAGCAAGAACCTGCAGGTAAGCGAAAACGCCAACATTGTCTCCCTCTCTCTTTCGCTGCCGCATACAAGCGGCGCGCTGTACCGCCTGCTTACAAGGTTCGCCTTCAGCGGTCTTAACCTGTGCAAAATCGAAAGCAAGCCCGTTCCCAGCAGCGAGAAAAAAGAAGATAACTTTGACGTAATTTTCTACCTCGATTTTATCGGAACGCTGAACAATCCGTCGGTTGTAAAGCTGCTTCACAACTTACAGGCGGAGATGAAATACTACAAGTTTTTAGGCAACTATGAGGATATAACATGACCTGTGCAGTAATTCTCGGAGGCGGCTCGTCACAGCGTATGAACGGCGCAGACAAGCAGCTTCTCCCCCTTGACGGAGTACCTGTAATAATCCGCTCCGCACTTGCGTTTGAACATTCCGAGCTGGTGGACGGCATTGTTATTGTGACAAGAGCAGGCAGCGCCGACAAAATAAAAGCGCTGTGCAGCGAATACGGCGTTTCAAAGCTTATGGCCGTGGTTATCGGCGGAAGCACCCGCGCGGAAAGCGCCGAAAAAGGCGCTGCAGCCGCAGGCGATGCCGATATTATCGCTGTCCACGACGGAGCAAGACCCCTTGTTCTGCCTGCGCAGATTGACAACGCGGTTGCAGCCGCAAAGGAGTTCGGCGCGTCAATACTTGCCGTTCCCGCAAAGGACACCATTAAATCAGCCGAAAACGGAACAATTACCAACACGCTTCCGCGGCAGACCTTATGGCTTGCCCAGACTCCGCAGGTGTTTGAGGGCGGGCTTTACAGAAAAATGCTCAAGCAGGATCGGGACGTTACGGACGATTCAATGCTCGCCGAACGCTGCGGCGCAAGCGTTCACATTGTTCAGGGCAGCTATGACAACATCAAAATCACCACTCCCGACGATGTGGCAGTAGCCGAGGCTCTGCTCAGACTGAGAAAGGAGCGCAGGAATGCTTGATTTCCGCATCGGACACGGTTATGACGTGCATAGGCTTGTTCCTGACAGACGGCTCGTACTGGGCGGAGTTGAGATTGATTGCGAGCTTGGACTGCTCGGACATTCGGACGCGGACGTGCTTATTCACGCCGTAATGGACGCAATGCTCGGTGCGCTGGCGCTGGGTGACATAGGAAAGCTTTTTCCCGATAGCGACAGTGCATACAAGGACATTGACAGCATGGTTCTGTTAAAAAAGGTTTACAGCCTTGTAATTGAGGGCGGCTATGCCCTTTCAAACATGGACGTTACCGTGAACGCAGAAAAGCCGAAGCTTGCAAAGCACATACCTCAGATGAGGCTGAATCTTGCGGAGGCGCTGCACTGCGAGCTTTCGCAGGTAAGCGTTAAAGCCACAACCGAAGAGGGTTTGGGTCTTTCGGGAAAAGGAATAGGCGCAACCTGCGTTTGTATTCTTGAACGCGTATAAAATGCAATACCGCACTTACACAAGTGCGGTATTTTCACATATTTATCACAAAAATTTCACTCAAATTTCACCGTCGGGCTAAAGTTTACCGCCTTTTCTGCCGATATAATAAGTGTGATACAAAAGAGGAAATTATGCGGATTTCATCAGCCGCTTTTTATATTCGGAAAGGATGTACTGTTATGGAGATAAATAACCTTCAAAGTAGTATTATAAACGCTTACAAAAAGGTTTCAAAGGTAACCCATTCAGGCGGAAAAGCAAGCTCTGTAAAGCGTCAGAATACAGATAAGGTTGAGTTTGATTTTTCACGCTCCATCGGTGCTGCAAAGGCAAACATCGCAAGCAGGCTTGACGCCGAAACAAACACATCGCGCATCGAAGAGCTGCAAAAGGCTTACGCAGACGATAACTGTCCCGTAAGCGGCGAGAATATTGCGGAGGCTATTTTCAGCGCAGTATAACGAAAGGATTTTTACATGGATTCACAGACGGCTGAATTATTGATTACTTTTTTTGAAACATACAACAAGCACTATACAGAGCTTTTCACGTTCCTTACGGAAAAGAAAAGCAAGGTTATAAGCGATGATCTTGTGTGGCTGCTGGACAGTCTTGCAGCCGAGCAGAAGTTCATAATGCAGGGCAACTCCCTTGAGTCAAAGCGCCTTGCGGTTTTTGAAACAATCGGAATAAGCGGCGTTCACTCTAAGGAGCTTATTGAAATGTTCCCCGAAAATTACAGAGGGCAGATAAGAGTTCAGCTTGATACGCTGACAAAATCGGTAAACGATATAAAGCGGCTGAACGCTGACATTCTCGACCTTGTGGACAGAAAGCTCAGCCTTCAGGAAAAGCTGCTGAACAAGACAAACGATTCTCCGGATACCTACAATATGAAGGGCTCAAGGGTGCAGAAGCACAGCGGCGGAATCATCGGCGAAATATGAATCACCACTGAAAGAGGTTTAAAATATGCGTTCATCATTCTTAGGTCTTGAGGTTTCCAAGCGCTCCATTCAGATTTCCCAGAAAGCGCTTGATATTACCTCCAACAACCTGAACAACATTACCACCGAGGGCTACACAAGACAGCGCGTGGATACAAGCTCGCTCCACCTTGGCTCGTATAATAACTGGCAGACAAGAATCGCTAAGCTTTCCCTTGCGGGACAGGGCGTAAACGCGCTTGGCGTTGCGCAGGTACGCGATTCCTACATCGACAAGCGCTACCGTGAGCAGACCTGCTACGTTGCCCAGTACGACACGAAGAGCAGTATTCTTACCGAGCTTGAAACCGTTCTTGACAACATCGACAACACAGGCCTTACGAACGCAATGGATAACTTCAAGCAGGCGCTGAACAGCTATGCGGAACAGCCGGACAGCAAGGAGCTTTCCAGTATCGTCAGAAACCAGGCGCTGAACATTACCACAATGCTCAAGGGCTACACAAACGACCTTACCGACCTGAAAAACGATACCCTTTCAAGCCTTCAAGGCTCAGTCGAGGACGTAAACACGCTTATCCAGAAGATTGTAAACTATAATGACGCAATCGTACACGAATACAGCATTACAGGCGCAGGAAAAATCTACAACGGCGAATCGGTTATCGGCTCCTACGGACCTAACGAGCTGATTGACGCAAGAAACCTGCTTATCGACGAGCTTTCATTCTACGGAAACATTCATGTTGAGGACAACGCAAACGGCTCGGTTAAAATTACAATGGGCGATCTTGTTATCGTAAACGACCAGAAGTATGAATCGCTGATTATGAAGGATTACGATGATTACGGCGCGGTAAACCTCAGATGGACAAACGGCGACAGCTTTAAGACAATGGCAGGCGACATCAACGCTTACATTGATATGCTGAACGGCAACGGTCCTTACGCAAATCACTACCAGAATTCAGAATACGGTATTCCGTATTATCAGTCCTCCCTTGACGCTTTTGCGTCGTCCTTCGCAAGTCTGATGAACAGCATCAACGGTATGGACGACGACGCTTCAAGAGTTCTTTTCTCATCGTCTTCCGATTACTACGATGACAACGGAACGCTGATCAGAGGCAAAATCACCGCCGGCACAATCAGAATTTCCGAGGAGTGGATGAACGATCCTACAATGCCGGGTCAGGTTTATAACGAAAAAACAGGCAAATGGTCGCTTTCGCTTGACGGCGAAACGGTAAACAGATTTATCGACGCTTTAAATACAGAAATGGACATCGGCGACAAAAACGACTTCCACGGCTCCTGCTATGAGTTCCTTCAGTTCTTAAGCAACCGCCTTGGTCAGAACATCGGTTTCCTCAACGAACAGTATGAAGTTGCAAATAACACGGCAAACGGTCTGCTTGACAGCCGCGACGCTGTTTCGGGCGTATCCGATACAGAAGAGGGCATCAATATGCTCACATATCAGAAGTGGTTCAACGCAAGCTCAAGAATGATGACGGCAATGGACGAATGCCTTGACCGAATAATCAACAATATGGGCATTGTAGGTACATAATCGGAGGAGAACAGATAAATGAGAATTACAGGAAATACAGTCACCAGACGTTATCTCAGCAATCTCGGAAAGAATTACAGCAGACTTAATGCTTCCGAAAACAAGATAACCTCTAACAGCAAATACACGAGAGCAAGCCAGAGTCCTCTTGAAGCGGCAAGAGCGCTGAAGGTCCGCAAGGCAATGTCCGAAACGGAAACCTATCAGACAAACCTGAACAACGCCACCGCTATTTACGAGGCTGCGGAAAGCTCCATAATGGGAATTTCCGACCTTGTGCAGAGCACATACGAAAAGCTTATCTACGGCGCAAACGGAACGCAGGGCGACGACGAGAACGAGATTATCGCCCAAACGATTGAAACCTACGCAGACGAAATGGTACGTCTGATGAATCTTACAGTTGCCGACAGAAGAATTTTCGGCGGCGTAAACAACTCCACAAATCCATTTGAAATAGTTGAAAGCGAAAACGGCGTAAAGACCGTTAAGTACAACGGCGTTTCAATCAGTAAATACACCGACCCGAGCGAGTATCCGCTGAGCAAAAGCTCGTTCCTTGACATAGGCATCGGCATGACCGTAGAGGACGATAAGTCCATTGACTATCAGTCGGCTCTCCCGATTACGTTTAACGGCGCGTCAATGCTGGGCTGCGGCATGGGAAGCTCAAACACGTTCCTCAAATTAGGCGAAATGCAGTTCGGTCAGACTTACTCCATTGACGTGCAGTACGGCGCTGATAAAAAGACGGTCGAATTTGCCGCAGGCGCGACGGCAGCCGATACAGCCGAAACTCTTAACAGGCTTTTTGAAAAAAATTTCGGCGCGGGAAAGCTTTCGGTTATGGCATCGACGGGACTTATTACCAGACAGGACCCTGACGCGGAATTTGCGGTATTAAATACAAACGACCCGGACGGAAAGTATATGCCCGCCGGCATTGAGGACGTTTCAACCGGCTACGCAAACAACATTATTCAGCTTACCCTTGACGCTGCCGCCTGCTTAAAGAGCGGCGACAAGCTCGGCGCTGCAAGATTTGCAGACAAGATTTTCGCGTCGCAGACAACGCTTTCCCTTTCAATCGCCGACATTGGCAACCAGGAAAAGTTCATTGAATTCAACCAGGAAAGAATTACAAACAACCTCTATACTCTCAAGTCAAAGCAGAACGACCTTGAGGGAACAGACCTCGCAAGCGAAATCACAAACTGGAAGGTTCTTACCTCCATTTATGACGCGTCGCTTCAGATGGGAACAAGCACGCTTCCAAAAACAATCTTTGATTTTCTATAATAAGGAGGTGCTGATATGGTAAACCCTAATCTGCTGGATATCAGCATCACAAACGCGAAGCTGCAATACAACATAAATCCCGGCAGGCTGTCAAATCCTCACGCTCCCCATCCGCTCGGCGTAACGAGCGTTGACAAGGGCGGCGTTGAAGTAAACACCGACAAGGGCTTTGTGGAGATTGACACATACGCTGCAAGATCCAGCATGGGCTACGGTCAGTACAATATCGGCGACTTCATCAAGGTGGAAGTCGAAAAGGGTATTTCCAAGGGCGCTCAGGCTACAAGGGACATTGTTCAGTACGGCAACGCGCTCCAGAACAGAATAAGACCGTCAGACATTGCGCGGCAGAAAATGCAGAGCAGCTTTCACACAGATACAACCACCGTATGGTATCCATCGGAAAACGCCGATATTCACGTTGAAAGAGCCTATGCGGACGTAAATGTCCGTAAGGCGGACGTACAGATAGACTGGCAGAACACCGAGGTAGTTCCGCTTGATTTTATTCAGGGTTCGGTAACCTTTGAGCTTGTTCAGGATCCCGATGTTACAATCAGCTATCTGGGCGACTGGAATTACTTCCCGCCGCTGGATATAAAGGCTTAAAAAAGAAAAGGAATGCAGTAATGGTAAAAATCAACACCAGAGATTTCGGAGAAATTGAAGTAAGCGAGGAAAACATTTTCGATTTTCCAAACGGCGTATTTGCCTTTGAGGACGCAAAAAGGTTTGCGCTTATCAGTCCGCTGGGCGAAAATGTTTACCCTATGTGGTTACAGTCAATGACCGACATTTCTCCTTGCTTCATCGTGTTCGACCCAACAATTATTGACGGCGGATACACGGTGTCGCTGAACAAAAGCGAGGAGGCTCTGCTTAGGATAACCGAAAACAGCAAGACAAGATGCCTTGTTATTGCAAAGGTTCCGCAGGACTATAAGCAGACTACCGTCAACATGAAATCTCCCATTATTATAAATACAGACGAAAAACTGGCGGCACAGGTTATTCTGCCGAACGATTACCAATTCAGACTCCCTATCTACCTTTCCGAAAAAACGGAAGCATAAAGGAGCGTGCTGATATGTTAGTGGTAACAAGAAAGCCCGATGAGAGCCTTATTATATCGGACAATATTGAAATTACCGTGCTGGAAATTTCGAAGGACCGAGTTAAAATCGGAATTTCCGCACCTAAAGACGTAAAAATAATCCGCAGCGAGCTGCGCGATGCTCAGAATGCCAACCGTGAATCCTCCGAAGCGGTTTCACCGGACGCAATCAAGGCACTGCTCGAGCTGAAGAAAAATCAGGGGGTATAAGAAATGGCTTCAAATGCTAATTCACTTCGTATAAGCGGTATGAACTCCGGATTCGATACCGAATCAATGGTAAACGCCCTTACCGCGTCAACTAAACTCAAAATTACCAAGAAAGAGCGCCAGGTGCTTAAATTACAGGCTCAGCAGGACGCATACCGCGATATTATCTCCAAGATGACCAGCCTGCAGAACAAGTATTTCAACACCTTAAGCTCCTCCACAAACCTTAAGAGTACCTCTCTGTTCAGCAGATATAAATCCAATCTTTCCATCAACGGAAGCGACACAAAGCCGGCAGGCGTTACGGTTACATCAGGCGTAAATGCCAACGCAGGTACATACAAGGTTAAGGTAAACAACGTTGCAACAAGAACAACCTTTACATCAAAATCGTTAAGCTCCGACACGCAGATAGATCTGTCACAGTATTCGGGCGCCGACAACGACGGAAAGTCTTTCGGTATGACTATCACAGTCGGTACAAAGACAAAGGATATTACCTTTAACGGCGGCGCTGCAAAGGACGAAACTATCGCCAACATCAACGCTGCTCTCAGGGACAATTTCGGCACAACAAATACAGGCGATGGTCTTGTTTCTATCAATGCAAGCGGTGTTTTTGCTTCAGCTGACAAAAGCTCGGTTGCAATCTCCAACGTAAGCAGCATGAAGGACATCGACAGTCTTGATATGAGCGGTCTTACAACCGGCAAGAACACCTTCACCTTCCGAGTTGGAAGCGAAACAAAGACAATTGCCTTCCAGACAATTTCCAACGACTACTTCGGCGATATGTACGATGAAAACGGAGCTGTCAAGGACGCAAGCAAAAAGGCTCTTTACGACCAGGTAAGGGACGATTTGTATTCATCAAAGTCATACGATTCCTACCGGAATTGGCTTGAAAACGCAACCGACGACGATAAGGAAGCCCTTTTCCAGGAAATGTATCACAAGACACAGCAGGAGCAGTATCAGAACTACTATGACAAGGCTTTTACTGCGTCCAAGAAAACCGCTTATGCAGAAGCAGTCAAGAGCGGCGCTATTTCAGACGTTGAGGGCGAAGCAAATTATGTAAGCTTTGACGACTGGAGTTATGATTTTGAAAGCACTGAGGACTTCACAAAATTCAAAACCAACTATGACGAGAACGAAAAGCTTGATCCTGATCTGTATAAGGCAGCAGCATACAGCGAGTCAAAGGCGTATAAAGAGCTTATTTTCTGCAATACTCTTTCAAAGGATGATTTCGACAAAACCGTTACAAATCAGGAAATCGTAAATCATTACAACAAGTCCAATATCCGCAACAGTCTTGAAGCCGTTTCATTCAGCGACGGCACAAAGCTGAGCGTTGACTTTACAGAAAGCGGCGACAGTATTACAGCCGCAAACATCAAGGCGACCAAAACAACAGGCGAGGGTGACAGCGCGGTTACCGAGGACGTAAAGTTCTCCGTTACAGCCAACGCAGGCAGCGCAAACCCAATGGGCGCGACTATTGCGTCAACCGCAACGATGGTTGCTTCCACAACAAAGCTGTCCGAGCTTGGACTTACTCCAAACGCTGACGGTAAATACACGTTTACAATCAACGGCACAAAGCTTGAATTTGACGGTGATACAACTATCAAAAACATGATGAAGACAGTCAACGAGTCAGACGCAGGCGTAACAATGTCGTTTACAACGCTGACCAATAACTTCACCATTGCGTCAAAGGAATACGGCACAGGCGGAACGCTTACCTTTGAGGACGGCGGCGAGGGACTGCTTGCAAAGCTTGGAATCAACAGTGCGACAGGCACAACAACGCAGGGTACAAATCTTGAAATCGAAGTAAACGGCGAAGCAATTGAGGCTGCGTCAAACTCGTTTACAGTTGACGGAACCACGTTCACGTTCAGCGCAGATTCGCAGGGAACAGAGTTCACAGCCGAGGTTACACGCGACTACTCGGACGCAATCGCAGCCGTAAAGAGCTTTGTTGAGGACTATAATCAGCTTATAAAGGACGTTTACGGATACCTTGACGATAAGCCCAACTCCGATTATTACTTCCTTACAGACGATGATAAGGAGGATATGGACCTTTCCGACAAGCAGGAAGAAAAGTGGGAAACCATGGCTAAAAAGGGTATTCTCTACAACGATTCCTCAACAACAAGCATTATGTCCAAGCTGAGAACATCTCTGTACCAGACAACAACGCTTGCCGACGGCACTAAGTTCGGTTTATTCTCAATGGGCGTAACCACGTCCGACGATTGGAGCAAGCACGGCGTTCTTGTTCTTGACGAGGCAAAGCTTACAGAAGCCTTTGAAACAAATGCAGACGCAATTGCAGACCTGTTCACAAACAAGGAATCGGGCATTATGAACCAGTTCAACACTGCTCTTGACTCTGCTGTAAAGACCAGCGGCGCAAGAAAGGATAAGGGTATTCTGGTTCAGAAGGCCGGCGTTGAGTCCACTTCCTCTGCAACTGACAACAGCATTTACGACCAGATTAAGAGCCTTAAGAAACTGATTTCCTCGTTACAGGACAGATACGACAAGGAGCAGGACAGATACTGGAGCAAGTTCTCCAACATGGAATCCGCTCTCGGAAACCTGAATTCACAGACATCTTCACTCTCACAGCTCATGGGTCAGTAATATTTCGGAAGGAAATCAGATATGATTAACAATGCTTACTCTGCTTATAAAAAACAGTCAATTACAACAATGACTCCTATGGAAATAGTTGTCAAGCTTTACAGCGAAACCGAGCGTCAGCTGAACAGGGCAATATATTTCATTGAGCAGAATGATTTTGAAAACGCTAACCATGCGCTGGTAAAATCACAGGATATAGTTAACGCACTGCGTTCGGTTCTTGATATGGATATTCCGATGTCGAAGAATCTGGATTCCCTTTATGATTATTTCAACCGCGAAATTCTTGCGGCAAATATGAAAAAGGATACGGAGATTATCAAGACTATTCTCCCTATGATAGGCGAATTGAAGGACGCATTCACACAGGTTGCTGCTATGCCGAAGGAACAAATGGAGGCTCAGGAGCGCAGCAGAGCAAAATAAATCACGGGCGGAACTTATGTTCCGCCTTAGCTTGTATAGAAAGGTATACTATGAATCAGGAACAGCTAAGTAAAATCTCAAACTGCATTGCCGATCTTAACTCTCTGATGGAAAGATGTATTCAGGTAACAAACAGGCTGCTCTATCTTGACACCGAAAGCACGGTTGAGGAGCTTAACACCACCATCGAGGAACGCGGCGTTATCATTGATCAGCTTACCGAACGAAAAGCCGAACTGGACAACCGTATTGCCGCATTGCCGCAAAGCGATCAGGACAGTCTGCTCAACATTATAAACGGCAGCTTCAGCGCAAACACAATCCCCGATGAGCTTAAGGGAATACAGAGCGGCGCAATAAATATGCACTCGCTTTATCTGGAAGTAATAGAGGGCGACAAAAAGGCAAACGCCCGCGTCAGAGCGGTTTATTCCGAACTGAAGGACAAGCTGGAATCTCTCAATCAGGCAAAGAAAAAGCTTGATTATTACTCCAACATGAACTACACAAACAGGCCTAAAAAGGGCAATTCATTTGACAGTCAGACATAAGAGGATCAAGTATGTACATAGATTTTCACGTTCATGCGTTTACCGACAGCTTAGCGGAAAGGGCAATGGCAAAGCTTACAGGCGTTGCGGATTTTCCGCCGTACACAAACGGCACCGAGGCTGATACAAGAGCAAAGCTCAGCGAATGGGGAATAGACTACGGCGTTTTGCTTCCCATTGCCACAAAGCCGACTCAGCAAACCAACATCAATAACTGGGCGGCGGAAATTAACCACGGCGAGCTGATTTGCTTCGGCTCGGTTCACCCGTATGCAGAGGACGCGGCAGCAGAGGTTGAAAGGATAAAGGCGCTTGGCTTAAAGGGCGTAAAAATCCACCCTGATTATCAGGGTGTTTACCTGTTCGATAAAGCATGGGACAAGGTTTTTGATAAATGTGGGGAGCTTGACCTGCCCGTTACGATTCACATGGGTTACGATCCGGTTTCTCCATTGCAGCGCCATGCGATGCCCTATGATTTGGCAGAAGCGGCAAGGCGTTTCCCTAAAACCAAGTTTATCGGTGCGCACATGGGCGGAATGTACTCGTGGGAAAGCGTTATGCAGTATCTTGCGGGGGCTGAAAATGTTTGGCTTGATACCGCGTTTACGGCGGGCATGATTGACGAAAAGCAGTGCTGCGACATAATAAAGGCTCACGGAATCCGGCGCATACTTTTTGCAAGCGATTTGCCCTGGCACCCGTCTTACATGGAAAAGGAAATGATTGAA
>CAKSIR010000055.1 GCA_934462775.1 uncultured Ruminiclostridium sp. | reverse complement strand
GGCTCTGCCTTTGGAATCTGCAAGCCTTTGAAAAGGCTTGACCTAAACTTTAAATTTGACTTTTTCGACAGTCTGAGGCTCCCCGACTTAAATCGGGGAGCCTTTTTTCAGCCATATTAACTTTGTTCCTTAGTCTGCGCAAGCAGGTTTTCCTTTGCATTGGCGATATGCTCCGCCGTTAGCTGCTCGGCGAGCGCGCCGTTGCCCGACCGTATCGCTTCAAGAATTGCCCTGTGCTCAGCAACTGACTTTTCCGCCCTGCCCTCGACCTTTACGCTGATGTCGCGGGCGCGCTTTATGTAGTTGTGGAAACTGGAGAGAGTGGAGCGCAGCGGTCTGCTCCGCGAGCTGTCGTAGATTATCTTGTGAAAATCGCCGTCCAACCGCCAGATTTGCTCAACGTCGTTTTTTGTCAGATAAAACTCCTGCAAGTCAACTATCTTTTCCAGTGCCTTAAGCTCGTCCTCGTTGATTTTCTCGGCGGAAAGCCTTGAAGCAAGCCCCTCAATGCGTATCCGTATGGCGTAAATGTCCTCGATGTCCTTTTCGGAAATTCCCACCACGACCGCTCCCTTGTTGGGGATATTCTCAACCAGACCCTCCAGCTCAAGCTGCATAAGCGCCTCTCGGACGGGGGTTCGGCTGACGCCAAGCTCCTGGGAAAGCTTTATCTCGTTAAGGCTGTCCCCCTCGGTGTATTCGCCGTCAAGAATGGCGTTTTCAAGAGCGTTGAACACACGGATTCGCAGGGAGCCTGTGTTTTCCATTATCATTTTCTTTTTCCGTCAATTCTGTCAAGAACGTCCTTTCCGTAAAGGTGCATCAGCGCAACAAGCTCCTCGTCGCTGATTACGGTGATTCTGCCCTCCTCGTACTCGTGGTCGACCCATTCCTTGATAAGCTCAACGCATCTGTCCTTCTTTGTAACAGCCATGTCGCCCTTTAAGCGGTAGTAGTTGTTAATCCACATGGCAATTCCCGCAAGGCCCGACACGTTGCTTACCGCAACCATCGCAGGGCGGTTAAGTATCTTCTGGGTATCGAAAATGTTGTATATTTCCTCGTCCTTAAGCAGTCCGTCAGCGTGGATTCCGGCTCTGGTAAGGTTGAAGTTCCTGCCGACAAAGGGCGTCATCGGGGACAGGTCGTAGCCTGTTTCGTTTACGATGTAGTCCGCAATGTCGGTGATAACTGTGGGATTCATGCCGTCAAAGGTTCCGCGGAGGGAAGCGTACTCGAACACCATCGCCTCAAGAGGCACGTTGCCTGTTCTTTCACCGATACCGAGCAGCGAGCAGTTGACAGCGCCCGCGCCGTAAAGCCATGCGGTAGTTGCATTTACAACGCCCTTGTAGAAGTCGTTGTGGCCGTGCCATTCGAGCATATCGCTTGGCACGCCTGCATAGTGCTGCAAGCCGTAGATAATGCCCGAAACGCTGCGCGGCAGTGCAACGCCGATATACGGCACGCCGTAGCCCATTGTGTCGCAGGCGCGAATCTTAATCGGAATGCCGCTTTCCTTGGACAGCTTCATGAGCTGAGTTGCGAAAGGCACAACAAAGCCGTAGAAATCCGCTCTGGTAATGTCCTCAAAGTGGCAGCGCGGGCGCAGACCTGCGTCGATTGCGTCCTTAACAACGCCAAGGTACTTGTCCAGCGCCTGACGTCTTGTAAGACCCATTTTGTTGAAAATGTGGTAGTCGGAGCAGCTGACAAGAATACCCGTTTCCTTTATGCCGATGTCGCGGACGAGGGCGAAATCCTGCTTTGACGCGCGGATCCATGTGGTTATTTCAGGGAACTCATAGCCAAGCTCCATGCATTTTTCGAGAGCGTCCCTGTCTTTTTTTGAATAAACGAAGAACTCGGTCTGTCGGATTATACCCTTTTCGCCGCCAAGCTGATGGAGCATTTTGTAAATCTCGACCATCTGTTCGGCGGTATACGGCGCTCTGGACTGCTGACCGTCGCGGAAGCTGGTGTCGGTTATGTAGATGTCCTTAGGCATATTCATCGGCACGCGGCGATAGTTGTAGGCAATTTTCGGCACCTCCGAGTAAGGGAACATTTCTCTGAAAAGCTCCGGTTTTTCAACGTCGTGGAGCTCGTACTCGTAAGGGTCCTGCTCAAGAAGATTGTTTTTCGCGCTAAGCTTGATGTCCATTGTGATGACCTCTCGTGTATATGGTGTTTTTGTGTATCTGTATTATTGTATACAATTATACACCACGAAAAATGTCATGTCAATAGAATTTTGCAATTTATTTTAACTTTTCTTGCATTTTATTGCAGGAGGCTGCTGTATTTATTTCATACGATGCCACCCGGCGGTCGTTTCTTCCCATGATTTTCTCTTAAAAAAATGTAAGCTGATTTTCTTCGTAATAGCCTTTGCGGTAATAGCTGATAATGTCGGGCATTTTGTAAATCAACCCGTACTTTTCGCACTCTGCCGCGAAAAGCCGCTTCAGCTTTCCGTAGTTGGGACTTTGGCAAACGTAGCTTTCGCCGAAAGCGTATATGTATTTCTGCTTGATTTCGGGGAAGTATTTGTCCAGCTTTTCGTAGAAATAGTCCCGCTGATTCATGCGGAGCGTAACGCCGAAATCGCCGTATATCATTTTGACGCCCGTTTCGTAAACGCGCTTTACAAGCAGCTTTATATCCTCCTCGCCGTCCTCGATGAACGGCAGAACAGGGGTCATAAGCGCACAGCAGCGAACTCCCTTTTCCGCAAGTCTTGCCAACGCGTCAAGGCGTTCGGATGAAGCGGACGCTCTCGGCTCAATAAGCCTGCTCAGGCTGTCGTGAGGAGTTGTTACGGTTATTTTCACAAGGACGGGAGAATGCTGCTGAATAGCGCTGAAAAGGTCAATATCGCGGGTAACAAGAGCGCTTTTGGTTATGGTTGCCGCGCCGAAAAAGTATTTATTTATCAGCGTCAGCGCCCCTCTCGTCACCTGCGCCTGCTTTTCAAAGGGATTGTAGGGGTCGGTCATTGAACCCGAAGCAACTACTCCTGTCCTACGCTTGCTTTTCAG
This sequence comes from uncultured Ruminiclostridium sp., assembly GCA_934462775.1. GTDB lineage: Bacteria > Bacillota > Clostridia > Oscillospirales > Ruminococcaceae > Ruminiclostridium_E. The sequence goes on along the minus strand of CAKSIR010000055.1, from coordinate 10,838 downwards.
CTCGCGTTCGAGAATTTCAAGAGCGTTTTCCTTTACGCGCACCGCGTCGAAATTCTTTATCTGATAGCAGTCGGAACGGCTGTCGCAGTAAATGCAGCCGTGGGAGCAGCCCTTATAGAGATTCATGTTGTAGTTTGCGCCGAACCAGCTGTTGTGTTCGGCATAGCCTGACAGAATGGTTTTGGCGGGAATGGATTTAAGCATAGCGCACCTATAACAGTTACATTTTTTCAAAAGACGTTGGATTTCCGCAGACAGCGGAACACCATAATTATACCCCAACTTCCCCGCGATTTCAACAATTCCCCGCAAAGAAAAGCGGCCATGACCGACTATTGCCGGTCACAGCCATAGGAAAAGGGTGCAGGTTATCTAAAAGCAAAATGCTTTTAGTCATTTTTCAGGCAGTACAATACTGCAATTATTTTACGCTGAACAGAATGTCTGCGTAGGTCGGAATCGGCCATGCCTCAGCAGGAACGATTGTTTCAAGCTCGTCTGCAACGGCTCTCATTGCCTGCATTGCGGCAAATACGGCGTCGTGGCTGTATTTTGAAAGCTCGAACATATCTGTCATGCTGTGAGCCTTTACAACATCGTCCTCAAGCTCGGCGATTCTCTTTGTAAGACTTTCTGTCAGTGTGGAAACCTTGTTTGCGATTTCTTCCTCAACAGCGGCGCCAAGACCTACTGCCTTCTTGGAAACGATGATGTCGCAGATTTCCTTTTCATATTTCATAACAGCAGGCGCAATCTGGCGCTTAGCCATGTCGATAGCTGTCAGAGCTTCAATGTTGATTACCTTTGAGTAGTTCTCAAGGAGGATTTCTGTACGGGAGTGGATTTCAACCTCGCTGAATACCTTGTGCTTTTTGAACAGCTCGATGTTCTTCTTCTCTTCAAAGTGAGGAACGGCGTCAACAGTTGACTTTAAGTTAGGCAGACCTCTCTTTTCAGCCTCTTCGACCCATGCCTCGTCATAGCCGTTGCCGTTGAAGATGATTCTCTTGTGGTCTGTGAATGTCTTGATAAGCAGCTTGTTCAGCGTGCTCTTGAAGTCGGCAGCCTTTTCAAGCTCGTCTGCAAATTCGGCTAAAGCGTCTGCTACGATTGTGTTAAGTACAATGTTAGGACCTGCAATGTTGAGAGCTGAACCAACGCTTCTGAACTCAAACTTGTTGCCTGTGAAAGCGAAAGGCGAGGTTCTGTTGCGGTCGGTTGTATCCTTCGGGAACTTAGGCAGCGAGGAAACGCCGATGTCGAACTGAACGTGCTTATCCTTTACCTTGCCGCCGCTTACCAGTGCGTCAATTACGTCTGTAAGCTCCTCGCCGAGGAAGATTGAGATAATTGCAGGAGGTGCTTCGTTAGCGCCAAGACGGTGATCGTTGCCTGCGGTTGCAACTGCAAGTCTGAGCAGGTCGGCGTGTTCGTCGACAGCCTTTACGATAGCTGCCAGGAACGTAAGGAACTGAGCGTTCTCAAGCGGTGTAGCGCCCGGATCCAGCAGGTTCTGACCTTCGTTTGTGGAAATAGCCCAGTTGTCGTGCTTACCTGAACCGTTTACGCCTGCGAACGGCTTTTCATGCAGCAGGCAAGCCATGCCGTGCTTCTTTGCAATCTTCTGCATAAGCTCCATTGTCAGCTGGTTGTGGTCGGCTGCAAGGTTTGCAGACTCGAAAATAGGAGCCATTTCATGCTGTGCGGGAGCAACCTCGTTATGCTTTGTCTTTGAGCAGATGCCAAGTTCCCAGAGAGCCTTGTCGAGATCCTTCATGTAGTCGGAAACTCTCTGCTTGATAACGCCGAAATAGTGGTCGTCAAGCTCCTGACCCTTTGGTGCGGCAGCGCCAAATAATGTTCTGCCTGTGAAAATAAGGTCCTTTCTTGCGTTGAACATCTTTTCGTCAATGAGGAAGTATTCCTGCTCTGCGCCAACGGTTGCAGTAACGCGTTCTGCTGTTGTGTTGCCGAAAAGTCTTAAGATACGGAGAGCCTGGTCGGAAACCGCGTCCATTGAGCGGAGAAGCGGAGTTTTCTTATCCAGCGCTTCGCCCGAATATGAGCAGAACGCTGTCGGAATATATAAAGTGTTGTCCTTTACGAATGCGTATGAGGTCGGATCCCATGCCGTGTAGCCCCTTGCCTCGAATGTGGCTCTGATACCGCCGGACGGGAAGGATGAAGCGTCAGGCTCGCCCTTGATAAGCTCCTTGCCTGAAAATTCCATTATAACGGTGCCGTCGCCCATAGGTGAAATGAACGAATCATGCTTTTCAGCTGTGATGCCTGTCATTGGCTGGAACCAGTGCGTGTAGTGTGTTGCGCCCTTTTCGATTGCCCAGTCCTTCATTGCGCTTGCGACTGTTTCGGCAATGGAAACATCAAGCTCCTTGCCTGTATCGATTGTTTTCTTCAGTGCCTTGAAAACAGCCTTTGGTAATCTCTGACGCATTGTTGCTTCGTTAAAAGCCATTGAGCCGAAGTTTTCGGCAACGTTGTAATTTTCTGACATATCCCTTTTCCTCCTGTAATAACCGGATTAAAACAAAAAGACGTTTCGGACAGCTATCCTGTTCCGAAACGTCTTTGTTTCTCTACGCTTTATATAATACACTATATTCCGCTGAAAGTCAATAGGTGAATTTCAACAAATTTTGACTATTTTGCAAGTTTGTTTTTGTAATCTTGCAAAATCACTTCTTTGACAGATAGTCCTTGAGCCACTTTCCGCTTTCGTTCAAATCGCTGTCAGACCACTTGCCATCGGAGCTTGCTCCCGGTTTGAGCAGGCAGCAGGTTTCAGCCTTATCAGCCATCGCCCATGCAACATAGCTTATGTTCAACTTGTCAAGAAGCTTATACCACTTTTTAGCCTGATCGAAGTCGTTGGAGCCGTTGCCCGACGCGTCGCACAGACCGTACTCGGAAACGAAAATCGGCAGCCCCTTGTTGTAGCAGTCCTCAACGCGCTGTCTGAGCCAGTCGGTGTGGGTTGCGGCATAGAAATGGAGGGCGTACATAACGTTGTCAAATTCAAGCGGATTTGCAAGCGCCTTGTCAATATCCTGCGACCATGTAGGCGTGCCTACGATAACGACCGCGTTAGGCGCGTTCTTTCTGATAACGGGGATAACCTCCTCGGCGTAAGGCTTGATGTCGTTGTCCCACGTTGCGTAGCCGTTAGGCTCGTTGCAGATTTCGTAAATTACGTTCGGATAGTCGGCGTACTTTTTGCTCATATATTTGAAGAACCGCAGCGCGTCGTCCTTCATGACCATAGGGCTTTGATCCTGCAAAACATGCCAGTCGACAATAACGTACATATCCAGGGAAATTGCCGCGTCAACCGCGTCCTGAACGGTTTTCTCAATTCCGTCCTTGGTGCTGTCGGTGTAGCCCTCGCCGTTGCCCGTGTACATTGCAAGACGGATTACGTTTACGTTCCAGTCGTCGCGGAGCGTCTTAAACACCTTTTTGTTTGCAAACTGAGGGAACCACTGGATTCCGTGGGTGGAAATGCCTCTCAGCTGGACCTTATCTCCGTTCTTGTCAACAAGATCGGCGCCCTTTACGGAAAGCTGTCCGCATTCGCTTACAAGACCGTACTTGCCTGTTGAAACGACTTCAATGTCGGCAGGCTCAGGCTCGGTTGTCTTGGCGGTGGTGCCGCCGTTGTTCTGGGCGGTGGTGCTTGCGGGAGCCGAACCCTCGGTTACGTTCGTTCCCGAAACGGAGGGAGTAAACTTGGCGTTTGTCTTGACAATTCCGCCAAAGGTGGTTTCACCGCCTGCGGCAATTTCGCCGTTGTAGGCTTCGTTCTGCACCTTTACGGAATTGCCGCTTACCTTGGCGATACAGTTCCACATCTGGTTTATTTCCGCGCCTTTTCCGAGAGCAATGTCAAAGCTCCACGAGGTAATATTCTTCGAGGTGGTGTTCTTCACAACTCCGTCTATCTGGGTGCAGACCTTGCCGCCCTCCTCCCATGTGTTTGAAACGGAAACGGTAACGGTTATGGATTCCTTTTTGGCAGCGGCTGTGGTTGTAGTGACTGCGGCTGTGGTCGTTGCGGCAGCGGCTGTTTCGGCGGTATCCTCAGGGTTGTAGGCTTCCGACGTTACGGCGGCTGCGCTCTCGGTTTCTGCACTGTCCGCACTGTCGGCAGCGTCGGACTCCTCGGCGGGAGCGGTCGTTTCCGCAGAGGTTTCTTCGGTTACGGCTTCAGTGACCGCCTCGGTCGTCTGTTCATCGGAAATCTCGGTGATTTCAGTGATGGCGGTATCGCCTGTAAGTATCGTGGTTTCATTGCCGCTTGTCTGCTCTGCGGTTTCGCCCTGTCCGCAGCCTGCGGCGCAGAGAGTAACTGCGCAGGCGAGCAGCCCTGCAATAATCTGCTTTAGCTTTTTCATAATTCCTCCCAAAGATGTACTATTTATAAATACTATACTCCAAAAACCCCTTTTTGTAAATAGTTCAGTAAAATTTTCACAAGACTATTGACAACACGCCTTTAACGTGCTAAAATTATGTTGATATAGTAAAGGCGATGAAAAGGACTAATGTCCGCAGATGTGTTCAGAGAGCAGTTGTGTGGTGTGAAACTGCGGCGGAAGCGGAGCATACTCACCTTTGAGCCGTCCCATGAAAGCGTCTTGCGTCAGTAGTAGGGAACGTGACCTCACGTTACAGGGGAACGTATTGTTGGATACGGTTGAGCGGGCAGTTATGCCAAAAAGAGTGGTACCGTGGAAGTTATGCTTTCATCTCTGTAAGTGAGATGAAAGTTTTTTTATTTTAGGAGGAAATCACAGGTTATGTTATTGAAGGGATCAGATATTATCATTGAATGTCTGCTTGAACAGGGAGTTGACAATGTTTTCGGCTACCCCGGCGGAGCGGTGCTGGATATTTACGACAGTCTGTATAAGTACAGCGACAAAATCCACCACACGCTGACGGCTCACGAGCAGGGCGCAAGCCACGCCGCAGACGGCTATGCAAGAGCGACAGGCAAAACCGGCGTTGTTATCGCGACCTCGGGCCCCGGCGCTACCAACCTTGTAACAGGTATCGCAACGGCTTATATGGACAGCGTGCCGATGGTTGCAATTACGGGCAACGTTTCATGCCCGCTGCTTGGACTGGACTCGTTCCAGGAGGTTGACATCACAGGAATCACGCTTCCTATCACAAAGCACAACTTTATCGTCAAGGACGTAACAAAGCTTGCCGACACAATCAGACTTGCTTTCAGAATTGCCGAAAGCGGCAGAAAAGGCCCTGTGCTTATCGATATTCCGAAGGACGTTACGCAGAAGTCCGCCGAATACGAGAGAAAGGACAAAGCCGCCGTATTTGAAACTCCCGCGGCTGACGAAAATCAGATAAAGGCAGCGGTCGAAATGCTTAAGGAGGCGAAGCGCCCCTACATCTACACAGGCGGCGGCGTTATCTCCGCAGACGCCTGCGAAGAGCTTGCACGATTTGCCGAGCTGCTTGACGCGCCCGTTTCCTCCTCGCTTATGGGTCAGGGCTGCTTCGACCAGACAAACCCGCGCTACATCGGTATGCTCGGTATGCACGGCACAAAGGCTGCCGCCGAAACTATCAAGAACTGCGACCTGTTCATCGCTCTCGGAACAAGATTTTCCGACCGCGTAACAGGCAATACAAAAACCTTTGCAAGCGATGCGAAAATTCTCCAGATAGACATTGACAGCGCCGAAATCGGCAAAAACGTTGAAGCCCACCGCGTTGTTGTCGGGGACGTAAAGGAGGTTTTAGGCAGAATAAACGCCGTGCTGCCTCAGCAGAGCCATGCCGAATGGACTGCAAAAAGCGAAAAGATGGCAAAGGAACTGGTTGTCAGCATGAAAGGCACCGATGCGCTGCCCGTTACTCCACAGTACCTTATTGAAACGCTGGACAAGCTTACCGACGGCAATGCGATTATTGCAACGGAAGTAGGTCAGAACCAGATGTGGGCGGCTCAGTATTACAAGTACCGCAATCCGAGAAGCTTTGTTTCCTCAGGCGGACTGGGAACAATGGGCTACGGTCTTGGCGCGGCGCTTGGCGCAAAGGTAGGCTGCCCCGACAAGACGGTTGTAAATATCGCAGGCGACGGTTCGTTCCACATGAACCTGAACGAGCTTGTTACCGCGTCAAAGAGCAATATCAGAATTATCGAGCTTGTTATCAACAACGACGTACTGGGTATGGTGCGCCAGTGGCAGAGATTGTTCTACTCCGAGCATTATTCGCAGACAACCCTCGACCGCCCTACCGACTATGTAAAGCTGGGCGAGGCGTTCGGTATACAGGCGTTTGTTATTGAAAAGACAGAGGACGTTGAAAAAGTGCTTAAGGAAGCCCTCGAAATCAGCAAGACCCGCCCTGTTCTCATTGAGTGCAGAATCGACAAGGACATTAACGTGCTGCCGATGGTGCCTGCGGGAAAGAGCATAACAGAGCCTATTATGGAGATATAAGCGGAGGAACGGAATGGAACAGTTTGTTTTATCGATACTTGTTGCCAACAATATCGGCGTGCTTACAAGAGTAACAAGCCTTGTAAGCCGCAGAGGCTACAATATAAAGAGCCTAAACGTAGGCGAAACGGAGGAGCGTGAATTTTCACGCATAACAATGGTAGTGGAGGGCGATGCAAGAACCGCCCGCCAGATAGTAAATCAGCTGAATAAGCTGTACGACGTAGTATTTGTAAAGGTGCTTGAGGACGCGGTTTGCAGAGAGCATATTCTTATAAAAGTAGGCAACTCCTCCGAGGACAGACACGGAATTATCGAGATTGCCAACCTTTTCAAGGCTAAGGCAGTTGACATTGCCGAATCGAGCATGATGCTTGAACTGACCGGCTCATCGGTGAAAATCGACCAGTTTATCAGCCTGCTGAAGCCCTTCGGAATCATCAAAATCGTGAGAACGGGCATTTCCGCCCTTGAAAGGGACTAAGCTGCCTGACGCGGACGGCTTGACCAACAACGAAAAAACTGAAAGGAAACAAGTTATGGGTATGACAATGAGCCAGAAAATTCTGGCAAAACACGCAGGACTGGACAGCGTTAAGGAAGGACAGCTGATAAAGGCTAAGCTGGACATGGTTCTGGGCAACGACATCACAAGCCCTGTTGCCATCAACGAGTTCAACAAGGCAGGCTTCACCTCCGTATTCAATAAGGAGAAGATTTCCCTTGTAATGGACCACTTCACTCCCAACAAGGACATCAAGGCAGCCACACAGTGCAAGCAGTGCCGCGAGTTCGCAGGAAAGTACGACATTCTCAACTACTACGATGTAGGCGAAATGGGAATCGAGCACGCTCTGCTGCCCGAAAAAGGACTTATCGCCCCCGGCGAGCTGTGCATAGGCGCAGACAGCCATACCTGTACCTACGGCGCGCTGGGCGCGTTCTCGACAGGCGTAGGCTCAACGGATATGTGCGCAGGCATGGCGACGGGCGAGGCTTGGTTCAAGGTTCCCGGCGCTATCAAGTTCAACCTGACAGGCAAGCTGAACAAGTACGTTTCGGGCAAGGACGTTATCTTACATATTATCGGCATGATAGGCGTTGACGGTGCGCTGTACAAGTCAATGGAATTTACCGGCGAGGGACTGAAGAGCCTGTCTATTGACGACCGTCTTACAATCGCCAACATGGCAATCGAAGCAGGTGCAAAGAACGGCATTTTCGAGGTTGACGACATTACTCTCGACTATGTAAAGGAAAGAGTAAACAGACCTTTCGAATACTTCACAGCCGACGAGGACGCAGTTTATTCACAGGTTATCGACATCGACCTGAGCAAAGTCAAGCAGACCGTTGCATTCCCTCACCTGCCGGAAAATACAAAGACGATTGACGAAATCAAGGACGACGTTGTAATCGACCAGGTTGTTATCGGTTCATGCACAAACGGACGTATTTCCGATATGAGAATCGCCGCCGAAATTTTAAAGGGCAAACACGTTGCAAAGAACGTTCGCTGCATCGTTATTCCGGGCACGCAGAAGATTTACCTTGAATGTATCAAGGAGGGTCTTGCGGAAATTTTCGTTGAAGCGGGCTGCGTATTCTCAACTCCTACCTGCGGTCCGTGCCTTGGCGGTCACATGGGTATCCTTGCCGCAGGGGAAAGAGCCGTTTCCACAACAAACAGAAACTTTGTAGGCAGAATGGGTCACGTTGACAGCGAGGTTTACCTTGCAAGCCCTGCCGTTGCGGCTGCCAGCGCTGTTGCAGGCAAAATCGCAGGCATTGAATAAGGAGCTGTTATGGTAAAGCATATTATTATCTGGACGCTGAAGCCCGAAATGACTGCCGATGAGAAAAAGGCTCAGTGCGCAAAAATCAAGGCAGGCCTTGAGGGGCTTAAAGGCAAAATCGACGGACTCACCGAAATCAAGGTAGTAACCGACCTTTTAGGCTCGTCCAACGGCGACCTGATGCTGGACAGCACCTTCGAAAGCGCCGAAGCGCTAAAGGCTTACGCAGTTCACCCCGAACACGTTAAAGTTGCGGACGGTACGGTAAGACCGTTTACCGCCGAAAGAAAATGCGTGGATTTTGAGATATAACAGGAGGAAACATATATGAACGCACACGGCATTGTACATAAGTTCGGCGACAATATCGACACCGACGTAATTATTCCTGCAAGATACCTTAACACAGCCGACCACAAGGAGCTTGCGTCACACTGCATGGAGGACATCGACAAGGACTTTGTAAACAAGGTGCATGAGGGCGACATCATGGTAGGCGAAGCGAACTTCGGCTGCGGCAGCTCCCGCGAGCACGCTCCCATCGCCATTAAGGCAAGCGGCATTTCCTGCGTAATCGCAAGCACCTTTGCGCGAATTTTCTACCGCAACGCAATCAACATCGGTCTTGCTATTCTTGAGTGTCCGGAGGCTGCAAAGGACATTGACGAGGGCAACGAGGTCGAGGTCGACTTCGACACAGGCATTATTACAAACGTCACAAAGGGCAGAAAGTATCAGGCTGAACCGTTCCCTGATTTCATCAAGGAGATCATCAGCAAGGGCGGTCTGCTCAATTCACTGAAAAAGTAAGGATTTGCCGAAATCCGCTGTGAAAGGAACACGCAATGATTTTGTCAATACGCGAGGCGGACAAGGGCGATGTTGAACAAATGAGCAGAATCGTCTGCGAAACGTGGAAAGACGCCTTTTCCGACCTTGTTACAAAATCGGACATGGACAATTTTGCCGATTTTGTTCGTCAGCAGAACCGCTTTGAGCAGCGGCTCAGGGACAGGGAGTTTGTCTATGTGCTGCTCTGCGACGGGCAGGCTTCAGCCGTTTGCTCGGCAGCCTTCTGCAAGGACAGGGATTTATTTGACGCCTGCACAATAAATCAGCTTTATGTACTTCCCTGCTTTCAGCGCAGGGGCTTTGGCAGAAAGCTGCTTTCGTACACTCTTCGTTCAATGCGCGGAAAGGGCTTCAAGCAGGCTGCCCTCTACGTTATGGAGGGAAACGAATCGGCTGTTTACTTTTACAAAAAAATCGGCTTTGAGCCCGACGGAAAGACGGAAAAATGCAGGAGCTTTGAAAATAACAACCTGCTTATGAGATACACTATCAGCTTGTGAGAAAGGACTACACAATGACAAAGAATATTGCTGTTATCAAGGGCGACGGTATCGGCCCTGAGATTGTTACCGAGGCAATGAAGGTGCTGGATAAGGTTGCGGAAAAGTTCGGTCACACCTTCAATTACAGCGAGGTTTTAATGGGCGGCTGCGCAATTGACGCAGCAGGCGAGCCGCTGCCGAAGGAAACGGTTGAAACCTGCTTAAAGAGCGACTCCGTACTGCTTGGCGCAGTAGGCGGTCCCAAGTGGGACAAGGGCGAGGGCAAAGCGCGTCCGGAAGCGGGACTGCTGGGAATCCGCTCCGCGCTTAAGCTATTTGCTAACATCAGACCTGCAAAGCTGTTAAAGCCGCTTGCAAGCGCCTGCCCGTTAAAGGAAGAAATCACCGACAAGGGGCTTGACCTTGTAATTGTCCGCGAGCTTATCGGCGGCGCCTACTTCGGCGCAAGAAGGACAGGCATTGAGGACGGTCACAAGACCGCCCACGACGACATGAAGTACAGCGATTACGAAATCGAGCGTATCTGCCGCGTTGCATTCGACATGGCAAGAAAGCGCAGAGGCAAGGTAACAAGCGTTGACAAGGCGAACGTTCTCGACAGCTCACGTCTGTGGAGGGAAATTTCCCACAAGGTAGCCGCTGAAAACCCCGACATTGAGTTTTCCGATATGCTGGTTGACAACACAGCTATGCAGCTTGTTCACAACCCTGCGCAGTTTGACGTTATCGTTACCGAAAACCTGTTCGGCGACATTCTTTCCGACGAAGCAAGCATGATTACAGGCTCCCTTGGCATGATTCCGTCCGCAAGTCTTGGCGAAACAAGCCTTGGCTTATTTGAACCCTGCCACGGCTCCGCTCCCGACATTGCGGGACAGGACAAGGCAAACCCGATTGCAACTATCCTTTCCGCCGCAATGATGCTGCGCTTCTCCTTTGACATGGCAAAGGAAGCTGACGCAATCGAAGCCGCTGTTGACAAGGTTTTAGAGGACGGTTACAGAACAGGCGACATTATGAGCGAGGGCATGAAGCAGGTTGGCTGCAAGGAGATGGGTACTCTTATCGCTGCCCAAATCTAACAAGGCTGCGCCTTGAGGCTATACCGAGCTTCGCTCGGACTGTGTAATTTAAAACTGGTTTGAAAAGGGGGCTGCTCGCCCCCTTTAATTTTGTTTATTGCTCCCTTTCAG
>CAKSIR010000054.1 GCA_934462775.1 uncultured Ruminiclostridium sp. | reverse complement strand
TCCACTTTTTTCAAAAAGTGGTGGGTACTTAGGGCAAAGCCCTAAGTCGCAATCCGCAGATTGCGAAAATCCCTTTGTAAAGCGCTTTTTTGCAGGGGTGTGGGGCACTTTTTTCAAGAAAAAAAGCGCCCCACAAGTGAAAAATTTTCGCAACATAATCCTCGAAAAAGGCGCCAGTGGCGCGTTTTTCGACAAGCTGAATCGCTGTTGATAAATTCAACAGCGATTTTTATTACGCGTCGGTTAAACTGAGTGAAAAAGTGATTGAAAAAATGGAATAAAAGTGATATAATAACCTTAGATTGAAATCGTAATAGTAAGCGTTGTTAAAAAAGGAGATATTATGGAAAATTTCACATACTGCACCCCGACAAAGCTGATTTTCGGCAAGGATTCAATTGAAAGTCTGCCAAACGTTTTAAAGCCGATAGGCAAGAGGGTACTTCTCACATACGGCGGCGGAAGTATTAAGAAAATCGGACTTTACGACAAGGTTAAATCGCTGCTTGCTGATTTTGAGGTATACGAGCTTGGCGGAATTGAGCCTAATCCCAAATACTCGACAAGCGTTGTTGACGGCGTAAAAATCTGCAAGGAAAAAGGCGTAGATGTTGTACTGGCAGTAGGCGGCGGAAGCGTGCTTGACTGTTCAAAGGCAATTTGCGCAGGAGCGCTCTATGACGGCGAAACGTGGGATCTTATCACCTTTAAGGTTAAGACCGAAAAGGCTTTGCCTATGGTTGACGTGCTTACTCTTGCTGCAACAGGATCCGAATACGACTGCGGCTGCGTTATTTCAAGAACAGAAACCAACGACAAGGTCGGATATGTTGACAAACATCTTTTCCCGGTTGCTTCAATTCTTGATCCGAGATATACATTCTCCGTTTCAAAAAAGCAGACTGCCGCAGGCGCTGCCGACGCTATCAATCACATTATTGAGGGCTACTTCTGCGAATCACATTCGGATTTGACGGACGGAATGAGCGAGTCGGCAATAAAAAGCCTTATAAAAAATGCAAAAATCGCATTGGCAGAGCCTGATAACTACAACGCAAGGGGAGAGTTCATGGTTGACTGTTCTCTTGCCTGCAACGGAATTTTCTCGATTGGAAACAGTCCGTCAGGCTGGCCGTGTCACGGAATTGAACACGCTCTCAGCGGCTATTACGACATTACCCACGGCGAGGGGCTGGCAATAATCACTCCAAGATGGATGAAGCACATTTTGAACGAAAAGACAATAGAACGTTTTGTAAGCTTCGGCACTCATATTTTCGGCATTGACCCAACCTTATCTGAAGTGGAAATTGCCGATAAAACAATCGCCTGCACTTACAAGCTGTTTGAGGATTTCGGAATACCAATGCGCCTGCGCGATGTTGGAATTGACAATTCAAGGCTTGCGGAAATGGCAAACCATATTGCGGTCAATGAGGGACTTGAAAACGCTTGGGCTCCTCTTACGGAAAACGATATACTGGAAATTCTTGAAGCTTCGCTTTAATTACAGCGGTAAATGTAAGCGGCTTTGATAGTAAAAACGCAAAATAATAAAACGATGGGAGCAGCCGGTTGGCTGCTCCTTTTGTTTTTTAAAAAATGCAATTTACAAATAAATAAAATTCATTTTAAGCTGTGCGTCAGCACAATACCTGTTATGCTTAACAATTAAATTTCAGCACGAATTCTGTGCTTTGGAGAAATAGCTGTGTAAAATTTGCACAATAATATGGAATATACTGAAACAAATAAAGCAGTATTCACATATTTGCGTTTGCTGATATTGCACGCTTGACAATATAATCATGCTTTGCTATAATAAGCACATAAGATAAAAACGCAAGAAAAAGATATGAAAAATTCATTTTAAACAGACAATGATGTCGAAGATGACAACATTGTCTGCTTTTTTATTTCAGGCTTTGAAAGGATGATGGCTATGGGAACTCAGACAGAAATCATGCTTGATAACATCGGCATGACCTACAAAACAACCGACGGAAAAGATGTTACAGCGCTTACAAGCGTTTCACTTGACATTCAGAAGGGCGAATTTATTTCGCTGCTCGGTCCGTCAGGCTGCGGCAAGACCACACTGCTGAGAATCATGGCAGATTTGCTTCAGCCTACGCAGGGAAAGATCACCGTTGGCGGCGAAACTCCAAGACAGGCGCGGCTTAAACAGCGCTACGGAATTGTATTCCAAAGCGCGGTGCTTTACGATTGGAGAACCGTTAAAAAGAATGTGATGCTTCCTCTTGAAATAATGCACATTCCAAAGGCAGAGCGTCTGGAAAGGGCGGATAAAATGCTCGAACTGGTAGGGCTTACGGATTTCGCAAACCACTATCCTAATCAGCTTTCGGGCGGTATGCAGCAGAGAGTGGGAATTGCGAGAGCGCTGGCGCTTCAGCCTGAGATACTGCTTATGGACGAACCGTTTTCTGCATTGGACGAATTTACTCGTGAAAAGCTCCACATGGATCTGCTGAAAATCTGGCGCAAAACCAATAAAACCATTATTTTTGTAACCCATAACATTCAGGAATCAGTATTCCTTTCGGATAGGGTGTGCGTGCTTTCTCCGCATCCGGGCAGACTTTCGGCGGTAGTCGATATTAACCTGCCCCGTCCGAGGACAATGGATATGAGGAATACAGCGGAATTTACGGAGCTTGTTGCAAAGGTCCGCGGCAGCTTTGAGGGAGTCTGACGGGAGGCGGCTATGAGAAAACTTAAACAGATTCTTACCTCTAAACAGATGGTAACGGTGGTCTGGGTAATAGGAATAATCGTTGTGTGGGAAATATTCGCTTTTATAGTTGAGGCAACCAAGCGAACACCTATAAACGTTCTGCCCCATGTGTGGCAGATTGCAGGGTCTTTTTTCTCAGACAACAAGGTCAGCGGTCAGCTTACAATGTCCGAGCTTATCGGTCAGAGCTGTCAGGAAACGCTGCTTCGTGCGGGAATCGGCTTTCTGATAGGAACGGTGGTAGGATACATACTGGCGCTGCTGATGAACCTTTCGGGAATAGTTGAAAAAATCGCGTTCCCTTATTTGATGCTTATTCAGATGATACCGATTTTGGGCATGGCGCCGATTATATTGGCGATCACAGGAGATATAAACACATCGCGAATTGTAATAGCCGCAATACTTACGTTTTATCCTGTTTCAACAAACGTCCTTGCAGGCTTCAAGGCAGTTGAAAAGGAAAAGCATGAGCTGATGTATTCATACGCGGCAAACAAGTTCCAGCTTTACACAAAAACGCTCATTCCCGCCTGTATCCCGTACTTCTTTACGGGACTGAAAATATCGGCTCCAATGGCGATAACGGCGTCAATTCTGGTTGACACCCTTCAGGGAGGAAACGGACTTGGCTGTATGCTTTCACAGTCCTTAAAAGGCGGCATGACAAGACTTGTTTTCTGGGACATAGTTCTTATAAGCGCGATAATCGGTATTCTGAGCTACTGGGTAATGGGAGTTATCGAAAAGCTTCTCTGCCCGTACAAGCGCAGAAAACCACAGGATTGACGGAGGTGGAAAAATGAAAACAAAACGGCTGCTTAACGGCATTTCAAGCGCTGTGCTTCCGCTTCTGTTCGGAGCTGTCATTGTAATTCTCTGGCAGACGGAGGTACTCCATTCATGGATAGGCACGGACACGATCACACTTCCGCTGCCTACGCGAATCGGCGAGATAATTTCTTCCAATTCCGATGTAATTATGGGTCATGTGAAAATCACGGTTACAGTTGCGCTGGGCGGACTGATTTTCGGCTCAATACTCGGTTACGGCATTGCAGTAGTGGCAACGGTATTTTCCAAATGGGGCGCCGGAGGACTTACGATAGTTTCAGCTTTTAACGCGATTCCGCTGGTAGCGCTTGCTCCGGTTATCAACAACTGGACAAGAGATTTAAGCAGCGATGTAAGCGTCAGAAGTACGGTTGCAAAGATACTGGTGGTAACAATTTCCTGCACGGCGGCAATGAGCGTAAACGCATTCAGAGGACTTACCGAGTTAAAGCCCTTTTCCGAGGATTTAATGAAATCCTACGCCGCAAAAAAGATAACTGTATTTACTAAGCTCAGGCTTCCCAACAGTATTCCTTACATATTCACCGCGCTCAGAGTCAGCGTTCCCGCAAGCGTTATCGGCGCACTTGTAACTGAATATTTTGCAGAGGAAACGGTGGGAGTCGGCAGGCAGATAAGGGAAAACATCATCAAGGGTCAGTACCCGACGGCATGGGCTTACATAGCGGTTGCCTGTGCCATAGGAATAATAATGTACGTCATACTGATGATAGTTGAAAAGCTTGTTTTAAAGCGCAGAAAAACACGGTAGTAGGCGAAAGCTTAAACATAAAAACTGAAAGGTAGGTAACTAAAATGAAACAGACAAGAAAGAAATCACTTCTCGCAATTATGGCGGCAGCTCTTGTATGCGCACAGCTTACAGCCTGCGGCAGCTCAACTCCTGCTGACACAACCGCAGCGGCAACAACAACAGCCGCTCCTGCCGGCACAGCAGAAACGGCGGCAGACACATCGGCAGCCGATACGGAAGCTGAGGAAAGCACAGGCATGATGTCCTCGGAGGAAATCATCAAAGCGGCGTCGGCAGACAGCAAGGTAGGCAACTGGGGACTTGGCAACGAGTACGAAATTCAGGCGCTTCTAACAAAGTACTGTCTGCCAACCGACTACATTACACAGGACTTCACAATGGACCAGTTCGACAGCGACGCTGTAACTCTTGCGTCCGCAATGACCTATAACGAGCTTGGCCTTGTAAAGAACAGCTATGACGGCGGTTACGGCTACGGCGATACAGTCAGCGTAATTGATATGAACGACGAGGGCGTAGCAATGTTAGAGGATAACCTGTTCTGCTCAAAGGCGTTCGCAGAAGCAAACCCTAACACGGTAAAGGCTTTTGTAACAGCTTCTATGAAGGGCTGGGCTTATGCTTGTGCAAACCCTGAGGAAGCAGCTGAAATTGTATTCCAGGCAGGCTCCTCCGTTTCAGCCGACCACCAGGCATATATGGCCTCCGAGGTTGCAAAGCTGGTAACAACCGATATGAACGGCAACACTGTTTCAGCCGAAACAGTAGGCAATATGGACGAAAGCGCAATGCAGCAGACGCTCGACCTTGCAAAGAAGTACATTCTTCTTGAGGACGCAGCCGCAAAGGATAAACTGTCAACAATGACGCTTGACGACATCAGAAGCACAGCATATCTTGCATACGACCCCGAAACAGACGGCGCTCCCGAAAAGACAGCGGTTTCCGTTCAGCTTAAGTGGCTGCCGCAGGCTCAGTTCATGGGCTATTATGTTGCAAAGGCAAAGGGCTACTATGACGAGGTTGGTCTTGACGTTACAATCGTAAGCGGCGGCGGCGACATCTCCGAAACAACAGCGGTTTACAACGGTACGGTTGATTTCGGCGTAACATGGGTTTCAAACCTTATCAACGCTAACGCAGGCGGCATGGAGCTTCTCGAGGTTGCTCAGGTTTATCAGCGTTCAGGTCTGGTACTTGTTTACAAGAACGATATGTTCAAGAAATAAGACAGCTTCTATTCATTTGTGATACTTCTTTTCCCCGACGATAGCCGGAGGGCAGCAGTCCTCCGGGTTTATCGGAAAGTTGTCATCAGCGATGATGACTTTCCGATGAATATACATTCACAGTAATTTACAGGAGGTAATGATTATGGATTTGCTAATTAAAAACGGTACGATTGTAACGGCTGCGGAAATGTTCAAAGCTGACGTTGCTGTAAAGGACGGAAAAATTGCGGCTCTTGGCGCTGATTTGTCGGACATGGAATGTGAAAACGTGGTTGACGCAAGCGGAATGTTGGTTCTTCCGGGAGCAATTGACGCACACACACATCTTGCAATGCCTTTTGGGGGAACGATTTCATCTGACGATTATTTCGCAGGAACAAGAGCGGCTGCCTGCGGAGGAACAACAACAGTTTTCGACTTTGCGCTCCAGGATTTCGGTGAATCCATGGTCGATACCTTCAAGCGCAGAAACGCGCTTGCCGAGCCTGACGCAGCGGTTGACTACTCTTTTCACATCGGTGTAAAGGACATCGGCGGCGATCTTATCGATACAATCGGCGACGCCTGCGAGCTTGGAATTACGTCCTATAAGGTGTTTATGGTTTACGATTTCGGCGTAAAGGACGGCGTTTTCTATCAGCTTCTCTGCAAATCAAAGGATTACGGCGCGCTGATCGCTGTTCATGCAGAAAACAACGAGCTTGTGAATACTCTTACCGAGAAGTACATCAGCGAGGGCAAAACAGACGCTTGGTATCACTACATGAGCCGTCCCGAATTTGTTGAGGGAGAAGCTGATGAACGGGCAATATCCCTTGCGAAAGCGTCCGGAGCTGCGCTGTACATAGTTCATCTTGCCAACAAGCAGGGCGTTGACGCAGTAACAAAGGCAAAGGACGATGGCTACGAGATTTACGCTGAAACCTGCCCGCAGTATCTTAACTTCACAAGCGATGTTTATAAGCGCCATGACGGCAGAAACTTTGTCTGCTCGCCTCCGATCAAGAACAAGGAAGCGCAGGATTCGCTCTGGGCGGCAATCAAGCGCGGAGATATTGACACTATCGCTACCGACCACTGCCCGTTCCAGCAAAGCGAAAAGGACTGGGGACTGAACGACTTCCGCAAGATTCCGAACGGCTGCGCAGGCATTGAGAATATGTATCCGTATATGCTGGGCAAGGCAAACGAGGGAGTAATTCCGTTTGAAAAGGCGGTTGCGATGTGCAGTACAAATCCTGCAAGAATTTTTGGCTGCACAGATAAGGGCGAAATTGCAATAGGCAAGGACGCAGACATCGTTATTTACGACCCGAATAAGGATTTCACAATCAGTCAGTCGAATATGCATTCCGACTGCGACCACACAATCTGGGAGGGAGTGAAGGTACACGGCTATCCGGTAAAGACCTATTCCAGAGGCAGATTGGTTTACGACAACGGAGAATTTAAGGGCGAACGAGGCTGGGGCAAATTTGTAAAATGCGCCAAGCATGAAAGCAAATGAGGTTAGGCTATGGCATACAAGAACATGAACATATATCAAGAGGCGGCGCGATGTCTGCTTTGCAAGCAGGCTCCCTGTACGAGCGCCTGCCCCAAGGGATACAATCCAAGCG
The DNA here is from genome assembly GCA_934462775.1 of uncultured Ruminiclostridium sp. Classification (GTDB taxonomy): domain Bacteria; phylum Bacillota; class Clostridia; order Oscillospirales; family Ruminococcaceae; genus Ruminiclostridium_E. The sequence continues at coordinate 6,981 of CAKSIR010000054.1, read as the reverse complement.
CTGCATTGCTGGCGGTAAGGTTTGATAATTCCGCGGGAGCAGGGGAGTTTATAGGAAGCGCCTGCGCCGACTGCTCCGCTCCCTGTGAAAACAGCTGCATTCACTACGATTTTCCGATACGCATAAAGGAAATCGCCGCGCAGCTTGTTCCCACGGAAAAAGCTGAGGTTGACCTGTCAATTGATTTTTGCGGCGTTCATTGCGAAAACCCGTTTTTCCTCAGTTCCTCGGTAGTAGCCAGCGATTACGAAATGATTGCAAAGGCGTTTGACAAAGGCTGGGCGGGAGCGGTCTACAAGACCATTGGATTTTACAAGCCAAAGGAGGTTTCGCCCAGGTTTGACGCTGTTGCCAAAGAGGGAACGCCCTTTGTGGGATTCAGAAACATGGAGCAGATAAGCGATCACACCCTTGAAGAAAACTTGGATATATACCGCAAGCTAAAAAAGAATTACCCAAACAAGGTTCTTGTTTCCTCGATAATGGGGCAGACCGACGAGGAATGGACCGAGCTTGCGCGGCTTTCGGAGGAAGCGGGCGCTGACATTATCGAGTGCAACTTTTCCTGCCCGCACATGAGCGCGAAAGGAATGGGCAGCGACGTAGGTCAGGACTCCGCCCTGGTTGAGCGGTTTACCGCCCTTGCCAAAAAGGGAACAAGGCTTCCGGTGCTTGCAAAAATGACGCCGAATATTTCCCACATGGAAATCCCCGCAATGGCGGCGGTTGAGGGCGGCGCGGACGGTCTGGCGGCAATCAACACCATTAAAAGCATAACCACCTCCCGCTCCGCCGAGGTAAGCGGCAGAACGGCGGTTTCGGGTTACAGCGGAAAGGCGGTAAAGCCCATTGCGCTGCGTTTCATATACGATATGGCAGGCTGTCCCGGGCTTAAAGGCGTTCCAATCAGCGGAATGGGCGGAATTGAAACATGGCGCGACGCGCTGGATTTCCTTTCTCTCGGCTGCACAAATGTGCAGGTCACAACGTCGGTTATGGAATACGGCTACCGCGTAATCGACAATCTTATTTCGGGACTTTCCCACTACATGAAGGATAACGGAATAGCAAGCGTTTCAGAGCTGGTTGGAACCGAGCTGAAAAAGCTTGTTCCTGCCGATGAGCTTGACAGAAAGACAGAGGTTTTTCCGAAGTTCAACAGAGAAAAATGCGTCGGATGCGGCAGGTGTTACGTTTCCTGCTATGACGGCGGACATCAGGCAATAAGCTTCGGCGAGGACAGAAAGCCTGTTCTGAACGGAGCAAAATGCGTAGGCTGTCACCTTTGCCGCCTTGTCTGTCCCGTAAATGCAATCGGACTTTCAAAACGAATAACCAGACCTGATTAAAAAGGAGGCGGACGAATTGGCCATTACACTTACTCAGCTTTGCAAGAATGCGGAGAAGAACTACAATATGAAGCTTATTGCAGGAAAAGGCGGAATGGACAATACCGTCCGCTGGGTTCACATGGTGGAGGACAGCGAGGTTCCTGACTTTCTCCACGGAAACGAGCTTGTTTTTACAACCGGAATCGGTCATGTGGGCTGCGAATGGCTTATGCCTTTTGTAAAGCGCCTTAAGGAGCATAACGCAGTAGGTCTTGTGGTTAATCTGGGACCGCACATTGACGCGGTTTCATCAAAGGTGATCGTCTACTGTGAGGAGAACGACTTCCCGCTGTTTACGCTTCCGTGGCAGGTCCATATCATCGACATAACGTACAATTTCTGCCGCAGGATAATCGACAACGAGGAGGCGGAAACAAGCATTGCCGAGGCGTTCCGCAGTCTGATATTCAGTCCCGACAAGCGCGAGGAATACGCGCCTGCGCTTCAGAAAGCAGGCTTTTCCGAAACAGCTTCCTATACGATACTTGCCTTGTCGGTGGAGGATAACGGCATTTCTCTTGCGCAGCTGCTCAAAAACAGCAAGTACGGTTTGTGGCGGCTGCTGAAACGCTCGCGCAGCGCAGTTGCAATGTTCATCCAGGACGACAAGCTCATTACAGTAAGGCAGAATCCTTCTCACGATGAAATGCAAAGGCTTATAAAAGAGCTTTCGGAGCCGGAATGCGACTTTGAGCTGAATATAGGCGTATCGGAGCAGGGCGAGGGCTACGGAGGAGTGCCAACTTGCTACAACGAGGCAATATCCGCTCTTGAAGCCGCAAGGATAAACAAAAGACAGACAATGCTCTACCGTAATATCGGCGTTTATAAGCTGCTGCTGGGCGTTGAAAACCGAGCCATACTGAGGAGCTACGCTGACGGCGTTTTAGGTGACGTTGAGAGGTACGATTCCATGAACGAAACCGATTACGAGCAGACGCTCAGAGTTTATCTCGAATCAAACAGCAGCGTACAGCTTACAGCGGAGAAGCTTGGAATACACCGCAACACCGTTAATTACAAAATGAAGATAATCCGCGACATTATGAACGTTGAAATGAACGATGAGCAGAAAATGAACATTCTCCTTGCTTTGAGAGCAAAGGAAATTCTAAGCAGAAAATGATACAGCAATATATCATATACAATTTACATACTGAAAGGAAATGAACAACTATGAACGGTCAGGAAATTAAAGAGATGCAATGCAGATATAATTTGCAGTCTTGGTCAAAGCAGAGGGGAATCAACCCTATTCCAATCGAAAAAGCTGACGGTATATATATGTGGGATTTTGACGGAAACCGCTATTCCGATATGTCCAGTCAGCTGGTAAACCTTAACGTTGGTCACAACTGCCGTCCTATTATTGAAGCAATTAAGGAGCAGGCGGAGAAATACTGCTACGTTTCTCCCAGCTACGGCAGCGAACCAAGAGCAAAGCTTGCAAAAATGATTATCGACCTTATGCCTGACAATATGGGAAAGGTTTTCTTCACCAACGGCGGCGCTGACGCCAACGAGAACGCAATCAAAATCGCCAGAATGTTCACCGGAAGAAACAAGGTGTTCTCCCGTTACAGAAGCTATCACGGTTCAACGTTCGGCGCGGGAAATCTTACAGGCGAGCCAAGACGTTATCCTCTTGAGCCAGGCATTCCGGGATTTGTACACTTCTTTGACCCATACGTTTATCGTGAGCCGATTACCTTCGAGAGCGAAAAGGCGGCTGCCGATTATTATGTTGCAAAGCTCCGCGAGCAGGTGATTTACGAGGGTCCTGACAGCGTAGCCGCAATCGTAATGGAAACAATCACAGGTTCAAACGGCGTAATCATTCCGCCCGAGGGATATTTGCAGGGCGTGCGCAAAATCTGCGACGAGTTCGGAATTATGATGATATGCGACGAGGTAATGGCAGGCTGGGGCAGAACAGGCAAAATGTTCGCATTTGAAAACTTTGGAGTGAAGCCCGATATTGTCAGCTTCGCAAAGGGCGTTACCTGCGGATACGTTCAGCTTGGCGGCGTAGTTGTCAGCAAGGAAATCGCAGCCTATTTTGACGACCATCTTCTTTCCTGCGGACTTACATACAGCGCTCACCCTCTTGCTTGCGCAGCAGGCGTTGCCTGCGTAAACTACTACAAGGAAGCAAACATTCTTGACAACGTAAACAAGGTTGGAAAGGTGCTTGGCGAAATTCTTGAGCAGCTTAAGGAAAAGCACCCTTGCGTAGGCGATGTAAGATACATCGGTCTTTTCTCCTCAATTGAGCTTGTAAAGGACAAGAAAACAAAGGAAGCTCTTGTTCCTTACGGAAAGGATCCCGACGGCGTAATGGGAAAAATAATCGGCGCGCTGAAAGCAAAGGGCTTTATGACCTACTCTCATGAAAATATGATTTTCGTATCTCCTCCGCTTATTATCACAGAGGAGCAGATAAAAGAGGAAATGGTAAAGGTGGACGAGGTCCTCAGCGAGGTTGACAAAACAATCTGACTAATGACAGGAGTGAAGCAATATGGCTAATTCATACAAAAATGCGGAAAGCGTAACCCTTTCCGACTATATTTCCGCAGACAAATTCAGAATGATTCTGCCGGAATACAGACACATGGAGGGCGGCATATCCGAAATCCCCGTTGAAATTCACATGAAGCGGCCCTTTGCTGAAACACTCAGCTATAATGTGGAGTGGGACGGAATCATTTACGGTTATGTAAGGGGTAAAAAGCAGATACAGGAAAAGCTTAACGGTTTTCCAAAGGTTGCAAGGATAACCATTACCGATTGGGACGACAAGTTCCAGCTGCTTTTCGAGGGCGAAGAGGAAACCTGCGAAATTCCCTATTTCGTTTCCACAGAAGAGGTCAGGACCATGCTTGAGGACTGCAAAAGAGTCCCTGCGCAGATGCTGACGAAAAAAACAATATAACAACGGAGAAAGGACATGACTATGTTTACTTGCAGCAAGGAAAGAATGGAAGATAAAATCAAGACCTTTTCAAAATTCGGCGACGCAGGACACGGAGGAATTACCAGATACTCCCTGTCCCCTGAGGCGATAATGGCGCGAAATGAATTTAAAAAGCGCATGGAAGCAATCGGCGCGGTTATCGAGGTCGATGATGTTGCCAATATGTATGCAACGCTTCCCGGCTCAGACCCGAACGCAAAGCGTATTGTTATGGCGTCCCACTGCGATTCGGTAAAGAACGGCGGCAACTACGACGGTATTTTAGGCGTAATGTCCGCTATGGAAGTGCTTGAAACGGTTGCGGAAAAGAAAATCCCACACAAGCACCCGCTGACGGCAATGATATGGACCAACGAGGAAGGCTCTCTCTATCCGCCTGCAATGATGTGCTCGGGAATTGTGTGCTATGATTATCTGCCCGAGGATATTCGCTGCAAGTTCAAGTACGAGGATATGATGAAGTCGCAGTCAATTCTGGACAGCACAAAGACCTTTGGCGAGGCGCTTGACAAGTCCGGCTTCAAGGGCGACAAAAAGTTCAGACTCTCTCCCGATAATTATGAATACTATTTTGAAACTCATATTGAGCAGGGCCCTATCCTTGAGGATAACGGCAACGATATAGGCGTTGTTGACTGCGTTCTCGGTATGTTCAACTACCGTCTGAGATTCTACGGTCAGACAACCCATGCGGGAACATTCCCGATGCCGAAGCGCCGCGACGCATTCTATGCCGCTTCTCAGGCTCTCTGCTATCTCCATGAGGAAATTGACAAGCTTGGCTACAACGACCTTGTTTATACAACCGGCGAGGTTGTCTGCCACCCATGCGTACACACCTGCGTGCCTGATTTCTTCGATTTCTCCTTTGACGCACGTCACGAAAACCCCGAGGTGCTTGCGAAGGTGCTTGAAATTGTAAAGAGCTGCGCCGAAAAGTCATGGAGCGGCTGCACCTGCGAGGTTGTAAAGGCATGGAACAGAGATACGGTTTACTGGGATAAAAAGCTGGTAGGATATGTAAAGAGCGCCTGCGAGGAGCTTGGAGTAAAGCACCAGTACATTCACTCAGGCGCAGGTCATGACGCGCAGTTTGCCGCATATATGCTGCCTGCAACAATGATTTTCGTACAGAGCAAGGACGGTCTTTCACACTGCGAGCCTGAATTTTCAAGCGTCGAACACTGCACGGAGGGTGCAAGCGTAATGCTTAACGCAGTTCTCAAGGCTGACAGCGAATGATTGACAAAACGCAATAACGGGTTTATTATAAACGGGCGGAGCAATTTCGCCCGTTTATCAGATTATTAAGTAAGAGGTAATATATGAGCAGAGAATTTTTAATGCCGCGCCGCACGGTTATGGGTGAAAACGCCATCGAGGGCGCAAAGAAGTATTTCGCCGAAATGGGAACAAGGGCGCTGATAATTTCGGGTACGGTAACATCGAAATCAAAGTGCTTTGAGGAATTAAAAACCGCTCTTGAGTCAGCCGGAATAAAAACCGCCTGCTTTACCGAAATCCACGGCGAGCCGACTGACAAAACGGTAAACGCGGCTCTTGATGTGTATAAGGAAAACGGCTGCGACTGCTTAGCGGCAATAGGCGGCGGCAGCGCGCTTGATACAATGAAAGCGGTAGCAGTTCTTGCAGCAAAGGGCGGCAGAATAGCCGACTATATGGGCAGGCTTATTGAGGGAAGTCTGCCGTTTATGGCTGCGGTTCCCACAACGGCGGGAACCGGTTCGGAGGCAACCCGTTTTACAGTAATAACCGATACCGCTACCGATATTAAAATGCTGCTGAACGGCGCGCCGCTTATTCCAGACCTTGCGATTATAGACCCTGCCTACACTGTTTCTTCGCCAAAGGGGATTACAGCCGCAACAGGTCTTGACGCACTGACCCACGCGATTGAAAGCTATACAAGCAGAAAGGCGCAGCCGCTTACGGATACCGTTGCAATTTCGGCGGTAAAGCGCATTTTCAAGTACCTGCCAATCGCATACAAGGACGGTGAAAATCTCAAGGCAAGGGAGGAAATGTCCGTTGCTGCATTTGAGGCAGGCGTTGCCATCAACAATGCGTCCGTAACTCTTGTTCACGGAATGAGCAGACCTATCGGCGCCAACTTCCACGTTGCACACGGAATTTCCAACGCAATGCTGCTCGAAAAGTGTCTTAGCTTTGCCCTTGACGGCGCTTATGAGCGCTTTGCGGACTTAGCAAGGGCGATAGGCGCCGCAGATAACAGCGATGATGACAAATCCGCCGCCGAACTGCTTATAAAGGCAATCGGCGAGCTTTGCAGGCTGTGCGAAATTCCTACCCTTGAGGAATACGGAATACCGAGGGAAAAGTTCTTTGCCGTTCTTGACAAAATGGCAGCCGACGCAGTTGCAAGCGGCAGCCCTGCAAATACGGTTAAGGCGGTAACGGTGGACGATGTTAAGGAGATTTACCGCGGATTGTGGAAATAGTCTGCGTTACAAAGTGCAGTTACACTGATATAGAATAGGCACCCTGTGGGGGTGCCTCAGACTGTCGAAAAAGTCAAATTTAAAGTTTTCGTCCACCTTTTTCAAAAGGTGGTGGGTACTTAGGGCAACGCCC
>CAKSIR010000053.1 GCA_934462775.1 uncultured Ruminiclostridium sp. | reverse complement strand
AAGTCGGCTTAGGGCTTTGCCCTAAGTACCCACCACTTTTTGAAAAAAGTGGACAAAAACTTTTAAATTTGACTTTTCCGACAGTCTAAGCCTAAGAGTTTGAAGCTCTCAGGCTTATTTTATCCGGCAAGGTTCAGCAGATTAAGAAGCAGCAGCCAGCTTAATCCGTAATATGTTACAACCGCTACAAGGTCGTTGACTGTTGTAATAAGCGGACCCGACGCAACGGCGGGATCAACCTTGATTTTCTTGAACAAAATCGGGATTACCGTTCCGACAATGCTTGAAATTATCATGGCTGTGATGAGGGATATTCCTATGCAGCCGGAAACCGCAAACGCAAACATTGCGTCCTTTCCTTTTGCAAGCATGATGTAAACGCCGACAAGAGCAAACGAAAGTATTCCAAGCAGCAGACCGTTGAAAAATCCTACTCTCGCTTCCTTTAAAACAAGATGGAGTTTCTGCTTAAAGGTAAGGTTTTCGTCCATCAAAACGCGGATTGTTACCGCAAGGGACTGGGTGCCGACGTTGCCCGACATATCAAGAATCAGCGACTGGAACGCCATAATCAGAGTGAGCTGAGAAACGACCTGCTCAAACGCGCCTACAACGGCAGAAACCACCATTCCCAATCCCAGCAGAACAAGCAGCCACGGAAAACGCTTTTTCACGCTCTGAACAACCGGCTCGTTCAAGTCCTCCTCGGCAGTAAGACCTGCAAACTTTGCATAGTCCTCGCCCATTGCTTGGTCAACAACCTCAACAACGTTTTGTGAAGTAATAACGCCGATAATTCTGTTTTCACTGTCAAGAACAGGTATGGAGTTTTCCGAGTATTCCTTCAGCGTTTCAATGCAGTCGTCAATCAGCTCGTGAGCATAAACATAGGGGAACGATGTGACAATAATATCGCTCAGCTTGTCATCGCGGCGGGCAACAATAAGCTCCTTCAGGTCGATGGCGCCGTAAAAACGTCCGTATTCGTCTGAAACAAAAATGGTGGAAATATTGTCGTTGTCGGCAGCCTGATTTATAAGCTCGCTCATAGCCTGCTTTATGTCGAGATTATCTCTGATAAGGATAAAGTTTACAGTCATTCTGCTGCCGATTTCGTCCTCGTCAAAGGAGGCAATCAGCTTTATTTCCTTCTGAATATCAGATGGCAGCAGTTCAATTATAATGGCTCTTTTTTCCTTTTCAACAGCCCTTAGGAACTCAACTGCTGTATCTGTTTCAAGGTTAGAAATAACATCGGCGCACTTGTGAACGTCCATCTCGTTAAGATAATCAACCGCCTTGTCAGCTTCGATATACTCAAATATTCCTGAGAGAAAGTCGCTGTCGAGCAGGCAGTACAGCTTTTTCCGCTCCTGAACGGTAAGCTTGTCCATAATCTGCGCAATATCATTTTCGTGAAACGCTTCAAGCCGCGATTTTGTAATTATCGGCGAGCTTGTGCTTCTGAGAATTTCGATAATCTGTGTTTCATAATCCGGCATTGTGAGCAATGCCATTTCTTCGTTTCTGTTTTCCATTGCAAGTACCTCCGTTAATATTTTTTTTCGGAGCTGCGGGCAAAAATAAAGCCCCTGCGGCAACGCAGGGGAAAGCATCAGCACAGATTAAAACACAGCCGAACAGCGCAATGACGCGCTGCAGCCATGCCAAATATGTGAAGAAATACTTTTTCTGCGTCGCCCGCAACTGTCACAGTTATTCACGCTGTTCACCTCTTTCTTTTTTACTTATTTCATTATAACAAATTCAAGACATACAAGTCAAGTGCAGATTTACATTTTGGATAAATTTTACATTATTCCCATGTTTTCCATACATCAGGCTGATAACCTACGGTAGCCTGCTTTCCGTTTCGTACGATTGGGGTTTTGTAAAGCTTTGGATTTGCCATAAGCTTATCAGGCTTGGCATCGTCCAACAGATATTTTATTTCAAAATAGTCCTTGCTGTTTTCGTCAATCAGCTTGTCAACTCCGCCGACCGCCTGACAAACGCTGTTAAATTCGCCCTTGCTCAGCCCTTTGTCAAGAATATCGACAAGCTGAAATTTAATTCCGCGCTCCTTAAAATATCTCTGTGCCTTTTTGGTGTCAAAGCACTTGTTTTTACCGAAAATCTGAATGTTCATTTCTTTTTTCCTTTCTTAAAGGCGTTTGCATACTCCGCCCTGCGTTTTTCCGCTTCAAAAACAAAATAGCCGTCGTGTTCGTATATCTTTACGCCGCCGAAAATAGCTGTAAGCTTGTTTTTGTACCAGTCCAGCCGCTTTGTTACCATAAACATTTTGCCGCCGACAACAAGACGGTTGAAGCCTTTTTCAATGAACGATTTGGCAACGGAAAAATCCGTATGATAGGGCGGGTTTGACAGTATAAGCGTAAATCCGCTTTCCGTAAGGCTTTTCATTCCATCGCTCTGAACGATTGTAACATCGGAAACGCCGTTAAGCGCCGCATTTTTCGCCGACAGCTCAACCGCATTCCTGCTTATGTCGCACATAAATACCTTTCCCCCGCCGATTATTTTAGCAGCGGTAATTCCCACTATTCCGCAGCCGCAGCCTAAATCCAACACCTTGTCCCCTGCTGCGAAATCAACATGGGAAAGCATTGCAAGGGTACCCTTGTCGGCAGCCTTTGGCGAAAAGACCTCATCGTTGGTTTCAAAGCGGAGAGGTATGTCCTTTACAGTTATTTCAAACATATAAACCTCGCAGTAAGTTGATGCCTTTATTATACAATAATTTCGAGGAAAATAAAAGCCTTTATTGCATTTTGCAATTAAAAAGAGTATAATAAAAGTATTCTCAGAAAAGGTTTGGTTTACTATGAAAGACGGATTTATAAAAATAGCGGCGGCAACTCCCGAAATCCGCGTTGCCGACTGCAAATATAACGCTGAGCAGATAATCGCTCTTGCAAAAGAGGGCGCAGAGCAAGGCGTAAAGCTGCTTTGCCTGCCCGAGCTGTGCGTTACCGGCTACACCTGTCAGGATTTATTCTTTCAGCCGACGCTTATCGACGCAGCGTGGGACGCCTGCATCGAAATTTGCAGAAAGACGGCAGAGCTTGACACTGTGCTTGTTTTCGGCGCGCCCGTAAAGCAAAACAGCAAGCTGTACAACTGCGCAATCGTTTCGTATCACGGTGAAATACTGGGCGTTGTTCCGAAAAAATTCCTGCCGAATTACAACGAATTTTACGAAAAACGTCACTTTGAAAGCGGCTTTAAGCCTATGATTTTCCGCTGCAGAGAACTGCCAGAATTTAGCTTCGCAGTGGAGCTTTGCGAGGATTTGTGGGCAGTCGAACCGCCGTCAATCGCTCTTGCAAGGGCAGGCGCAAACATTATCCTGAACTGCTCCGCCAGCAATGAAATGATTGGCAAAGCGGATTACCGCCGTCAGCTTGTATGCGGTCAGTCGGGCAGACTTATCTGCGCCTACGTTTATTCAAGCGCAGGGGACGGCGAAAGCACTCAGGACATGGTTTTTGCAGGACACAACGTCATTGCGGAAAACGGTTCGCTGCTGTGCGAAACAAGGCTGTTTGAAAACGGCATGATTGCAACGGAGGCTGACGTTCAGCGGCTTGCAAACGAGCGCAGAAAAAACACAACCTTTACAAACGACGCCGAGGGAGTGGAATTTGTGGAGTTCAGTATGCCGCTGACAGAAACAAAGCTTACCCGCTATATTGCGAAAACGCCTTTCGTTCCCACCTCGGATAACGACAGGGCAAGCCGCTGCGAAGCGATTCTTGCAATGCAGAGCAACGGACTTAAAAAGCGGCTTATGCATACAAGGGCGCAGACTGCCGTCATCGGCATTTCCGGCGGACTTGACTCATGTCTTGCGCTGCTTGTTGCGGTCAATGCAATGGATTTGCTGAAACGGCCGAGAACGGACGTAGCTGCGGTTACAATGCCCTGCTTCGGAACAACGAAACGCACCAAATCCAACGCGGAAATATTATGCAGAGAGCTTGGGGTTACGTTCCGCGAAATTGATATTACCGCCGCCGTTAAGCAACATTTTTCGGACATCGGACACGACATTGACAATCACAACGTTGTTTTTGAAAACGGTCAGGCAAGAGAACGCACGAAAATCCTTATGGATGTTGCAAATCAAATGAACGGTCTTGTTATCGGCACGGGAGATTTGTCGGAGCTTGCCCTCGGCTGGGCAACCTATAACGGTGACCATATGTCAATGTACGGCGTGAACGCGTCCGTTCCGAAAACTCTTATCAGGCACATTGTGAAATTCTACGGCGACACCGCGGAAAACGAGGCGCTGCGAAATGTGCTGCTTGATATTCTTGACACGCCGGTAAGTCCGGAGCTGCTGCCGGTTGACGAGGGCAAAATGACCCAGATAACCGAGGATCTGGTCGGTCCCTATGAGCTGCACGATTTCTTCCTGTATTACGCTATCCGCTGGGGATTTCCGCCCAAAAAGGTTTACCGCCTTGCACGCTATGCCTTTGGAAACAGCTATGATAAGGAAACCGTGCTGAAATGGCTCAAAACCTTCTACCGCCGCTTCTTCTCACAGCAGTTCAAACGCTCATGCCTGCCTGATTCGGCAAAGGTCGGTTCGGTAACGCTGTCGCCGAGAGCCGACTGGAGAATGCCAAGCGACGCCTGCTCAGCGCTCTGGCTGGAGCAGCTGGAGAATTTATAAAGGTTGGAGTTTGTGTGCCATAGCAACATCGCTGAGAGGGAAGGATAATTGATAAATCGGAATTTGAGGAGGTGAAAGTTTGAAAAAATATAATCAACAATTGTTTTTTGGCGGTTTTTTACTAAATATTGTGCGGAAATTCATACTTGTTTTGGCTGGCGTGGTATTAGGCATCGTAGGAATATGGATAAAACCGTGTTTTTATTTTGCCTTAGGGATAATACTTATTGTGCTGATTTGGTCGTTTATTCAGCAATTGGTTATAAAGCATACCGTTGAACATAATGAGGATCCGAACTTTACTCCTTATGCAGACGCAATGATGAGCGAAAATTGGAAAGACGAGATAGAGAAACTTATTGAAGATAAAGTTGACAAAGACTAACGCAAATTCCAATTTATCGCTCGCACCACCTAATCCACATAAATCAAGCCGTTTCCTGATTCGGAAACGGCTTGTAATTTTACTTTATCTGGTTTATAAGCTCGGCTGTCTGGTCAACAAGACCCTTCAGTTCCTTAACGGTATCAGCGTTTTCGGCAAGATGCGTAAATCCGCCCGAAAGCTCGGTTTCGATGTTCTTGATCGAATCCTTTATCTGAGTCAGCACATTTTCAATGTCGTCCGTCTGCTTAGCCGTCTGCTGCGCAAGCTTTCTTACCTCCTGAGCAATTACGTTGAAGCCCTCGCCTGCTGCGCCTACGCGCTTTGCCTCGATTGACGCGTTGAAACCAAGCAGCGTCATCTGCGTTGTAATGCTCTGGGTAAGCTTGATGATTGAGTTGGTGTTTTCAACCGACTTTACAGCTTCCTTTGTCTTTGACTGAATTACGCTGAATTCATCGGAAAGCTTCTGAGTTCTGTCTGCAACAAGGTCGGAGAACTCGGTCATTTCGTCGTACTGCTTATGTAAGCGGCTGATAAGCGCTGAATTTGTGTCTGCGCTGAGCTGAACATTGTGTCTTTCAAGACCTGCGCTGGACAGAGCGTTAGCCATCTGGAACAGCAGGTTTGCAGCGTTTTCCACCTTATCCTTTGAAACAATCTGAACCTTTTTTACAGCTGCGACATATTTATCAGGATCTACGCCGATTTCGCCTGCAATGCGGCGGAATTTCTCTAAGTCGGGTTCTTCCGTAAGCACCTGACCGCCGATAAGGGAGCCGATATGCTCGCCGTTTACGATAATCGGCGACGCAAAGTCAACCAATCCGCCGTGACAATAGTAAACGGCAGGCTTGCCTGTACGAAGCGCTTCATCGCCGCCTCTTAAATCGCATTGGTTGCAGCGGTTGCATCCCTCTCTTGATTTTCTTGTGTAGTTCATGCAGAAATCCGTCGGACCGCTTAGGTTTGTAACAGGACCGTCAAGGTCGGTTGCAAGTGCAGCCATTCCCGTTGCCTTTGAAAAGGCGTCAAGTAAATTCTGTAAAGTACGCTGGTCAATAAGCTCCAGCAGCTTATACTGTGCCATTTTTGTATTCCTTTCGTGCTGTGTATATTCTGCGGATTTTATCCGTAAATTTGCCCGTAGGCTACCATTTACATATTAAATCTTTGTAAGGATTTTGTCAAGTCTGAATTTATCCCTCGTATTCGCCGTACTTAGGAGCGTTTGCGATTACATCGGCTTCAAGGTTGCTCGGCAGCTGTTCATAGCGGGCAAATTCAGTTGTAAACCAACCCATGCCCTTGGTCATCTGTCTGATAACGGTTGAGAAATCGGTGATTTCAGCCATAGGCATTTCCGCGTCAATAACCGTCATTCCGCTTTCGTACGGGTTCATTCCGAGAACTGCGCCTCTGCGCTTATTAACAATGCCCATAACGTCGCCCGTGTTTTCATCGCCCACAACAATCTTCATGGACATAATCGGCTCCAGCAGACACGGCGAAGCCTGCGCCAGACCGTTCTTATACGCAATGTGAGCAGCCATCTTGAACGCCTGTTCAGACGAGTCGACAGGGTGATACGAGCCGTCGAACAAGGTTGCCTTCAGGCGTACAACAGGGTATCCTGCCAGCACGCCGTGAACAATGCTTTCCTGAAGTCCCTTTTCAACAGCAGGGAAGAAATTCTTCGGCACGGAGCCGCCGAATACTCTTTCCTCAAACTTGAAATCGTCGGTGTCGTTAGGCTCAAAGTCAATTTTAACGTGACCGTACTGACCGTGACCGCCGGACTGTTTCTTGTGCTTGCCCTCTGCGGTAACTTTTTTGCGGATTGTTTCACGGTAAGCGATAATCGGGTCGGAAAGCTCAACGTCAACGCCGAACTTATTTTTCAGCTTTGCAACGGTAACGTCAAGGTGCTGCTCGCCAAGACCTCCGATAACACGCTGATGCGTTTCGTGATTGTGGTTATAGCCGAGGGTCTTATCTTCTTCAAGAATACGCTTGATAGCTGCGCTTATCTTGCCCTCGTCACCCTTATTCTTAGCGGTAACAGCCTTGAAGTAGCACGGAACAGGAAACTCGATTTTCTCGTAGCTGAACACCTTTGACGGATCGCAGAGAGTGTCGCCTGTGTTTGCGTTCAGCTTTGTCAGCGCAACAATATCGCCTGCGTAAGCCTCGATCATTTCCTCCTGCTTCTTGCCCTTTAACGCAAGCATTTTGCCGAACTTTTCGGTTTCGCCCGTTGTTGCGTTTACCGGAGCTGCGGAGTTGGTGAGCGTGCCTGTTACAATTTTAACGTAGCTCATCTTACCGACAAATGGATCGGCAATTGTCTTGAACACGAATGCGGATAACGGAGCGTCCTTTGTATACTGAACAACCTCTGCGTCCTCTGTAATTTCGCCGCCGCGTTCGTCCGGACTCGGAAGCATATATACAATAGTGTTAAGCAGCATATCAACCGAAGCCAGCGTGTCGCCCGAGCAGCAAACCACAGGCGTGATTGTACCTGCGTCAATACCGTCGTGGATACCCTTTATCATTTCGGCTTCCGTGAAGTCCTCGCCCTCGTTTTCGAAATACTTCAGCATAAGCTCTTCGTCTGTTTCGGCAACCGCCTCAGCCATAGCCGCGCGCAAGCCTTTCAGACGGTTTTCGGAAGCGGGCATGGGAACCTCGACTGCCCTGCCGCCATCTTCGTATTTATACGCCTTCATTTCAAGCAGGTTTATGTAGCTTTCAACCGTTCCGTACTTGTCAAACGGAACAACGATAGGACAGATAGACGGACCGAAATTCGTTTTCAGCTCCTCAAGGCACTTATAGAAGTTGGAGTTTTCCTCCTCCATTCTTGTAACAACGAACATAGTTGCTTTCTTCGCCTTATGCGCTTCCTTGTAAGCCTTGATTGTGCCTACCTGAACGCCGTCCTTGGCGGGGAGCGCGATAATAACGCTTTCAGCCGCGCGCATACCCTCGTACATTCCGCCGATAAAGTCGAACTGACCGGGAGTGTCGATAATATTTATTTTAACGTCCTTCCACTCTGCATAAGCAAGCGAAGTGTTAAGGGAGATTTTTCTCTTGATTTCATCTGCGTCATAGTCGCAGATTGTCGAACCGTCTGCAACCTTACCCATTCTGTCAACGCCGCCGCATTTGTAGATGAGAGCTTCTGCCAGTGAAGTCTTTCCGCTTCCGCCATGACCTGCAAGGGCAACGTTTCTGATGTTTTTGCATACATAGGTTTTCATATAGACTTACCTCTTTGGAGCATCGGTTATCTTGACTTTTGCCTAAATAACGATATAACCATACCTTTCTTTATATTATCCGTAAAGGATATAAATCAAATTCAATAACATAATTATACACTAAATCACATTAAAAATCCAGTAGAAAATTGTAATTATTTCATATCTGGCATAGAAATTTCAAGTTTGTTTTTGTACAACAGTAACAAATTTAAGCCATATTCCAAATTATTTCACGCATTTATCTTGAATTTACTCATTTACATTATTATAGGTACTGCACAAAAAGAACGCAAAAATGTCGTACTAAATGCGGATTGACATCAGGCTGATTTTGTAGTATAATTCACTTTAATAATTTAAAGCTTTTCTAACAAAAAGCTTTAAACGGACATGAATGGAGAATAGACATGATAGTAGGAATTATTCTGGTTGTATATGTTGCCTTTGCAATCGCCATCGGCATTTACTTCAACCGCAAATCAAAAAAGACGGTAAACGAATTCGTTCTGGGCGGCAGAACGGTCGGACCGTGGATCACCGCCTTCGCTTACGGCACAAGCTATTTTTCGGCGGTAATATTCGTAGGCTATGCAGGACAGTTTGGCTGGAATTTCGGCATTGCGTCAACGTGGATAGGTCTTGGCAACGCGTTTATCGGTTCGCTGATGGCGTGGGCGATTATGGGCAGACGAACAAGAGTCATGTCAAAGCACCTTGAATCGGCTACAATGCCCGAATTTTTCGAAAAGCGCTACATGAGCAAAACGCTCAAAATAGTGGCTGCGCTGATTGTTTTCGTGTTCCTCATTCCCTACACAGCCTCGGTTTACAACGGACTTTCCCGCCTGTTCGGCATGGCGTTCAACGTTGACTACTCGGTTTGCGTAATCGGAATGGCGGTCATTACAGCGGTTTATGTAATTTTAGGCGGCTACAAGGCGACCGCCTACAACGACTTTGTTCAGGGAATTATCATGCTGCTGGGCATTGCGGCGGTAATTATCGCAACGCTTATGAGCAAGGGCGGCTTCTATTCGGCAATTACTCAGCTTTCGGAAGTGCCTGTCGAAAGCGGCAAAATGGCAGGAATGAGCGGAGGCTTCGCCTCGTTCTTCGGACCTGACCCGATGAATCTGCTTGGCGTAATTATCCTTACATCTCTTGGTACATGGGGGCTGCCTCAGATGGTGACAAAGTTCTACACCATCAAGGACGAACGCTCCATTAAATCCGGCACGGTTGTTTCGACCGTATTTGCAATCGTGGTTGCGGGCGGCTGCTACTTCTTAGGCGGCTTCGGACGCATTTTCGTTGAAGCGGGAGCAGACGGAAAGCCTGTCGAGGGCTTCGACTCAATTGTTCCCACCATGCTTGAAAATCTGCCCGAAATACTTATCGGAATCGTGGTCGTGCTGGTTCTTTCAGCGTCAATGTCTACCCTTTCGTCCCTTGTTCTTACCTCAAGCTCCACCCTTACTCTTGACCTTATCAAGCCCATTATCTGCAAGGGTAAGCTGAGCGAAAAGAAAACCCTTGTCGTAATGCGTGCATTTATCGGCTTATTCCTTGTAATATCCGTAATCATCGCCCTTAACAAAAACGCCCTCATCTCCGACCTTATGGGCTACTCATGGGGAGCGCTGGCAGGCGCGTTCCTTGCACCGTTCCTGCTGGGACTTTTCTGGAAGGGCGTTACAAGAGCGGGCGTTTACGCAAGCTTCATTTTCGGAATCGGCGCTACCGTTGTTCACCTTGTTATGAAGTCAATGGGAGCGTTAAGCGGCGAAATCCTCGGATTTACGGTTGCTTCTCCTGTAAACTTAGGCGCATTCACAATGATTGCGGGACTTATAATAGTGCCGCTGGTAAGCGTTGTTACGCCTAAGCTTAAAAAAGACGATGTTGACCGAATTTTCTCATGCTACCACGAAAAGGTTACGGTTAAACATGAAATGGTGCTTACAGATGACGAAGCGCCTGTCGAAATCAAATAACAGTTGCAATTACCGCAAAACAGTGATATACTTATTTATAATAACAGGGCAGGTTTACGCTTGCCCTTTAACCCTGTTTGAATGTTTACACTACTAATATAAAGGACGGACAGAAAAATGTACTTTGATAAAGATATTGAAACCATGCCGAGAAAAAAGCTGGAGGAGCTTCAGCTTGAGCGCTTAAAAAGCCTTGTTCACTATTGCTACAACAACGTTAAGCTGTATAAGGACAAGTTTGACGCAGCAGGAATCACTCCAGACAAAATCAAAACTCTTTCGGACATTCAGTACATACCGTATACAACAAAGGCTGACTTCCGCGATAACTATCCGTTCAATATGTTCGCAGTTCCGATGAAGAAAATAGTCCGCCTGCACGCTTCTTCAGGCACGACAGGCAAGCCAACCGTTGTCGGCTACACCAAAAACGACCTTGATATGTGGGGCGACTGCGTTGCAAGACTGGTTACTGCCGCAGGAGCAACCGACGAGGATATTGTGCAGATCGCTTTCGGCTACGGTCTGTTCACAGGCGCTCTCGGTCTGCACTACGGACTGGAAAAAATCGGCGCAGCCGTTGTCCCCACCTCCTCAGGCAACACCGAAAAGCAGGTAATGCTTATGAAGGACTTCGGCACTACCGCCCTTGTCGCAACCCCGTCCTACGCGCTGAGAATAGGCGAGGTCATTGACGAAATGGACTACGACGCCGAAAAGGACATCAAGCTCCGCCTTGGTCTGTTTGGCTCGGAGGGCTGCACTCCCGAAATGAGGGCGCAGGTCGAAAAGTCCCTCCACCTTTTTGCAACCGACAACTACGGCATGAGCGAGCTTATCGGACCCGGCGTATCGGGCGAATGTGAATACCGCTGCGGTATGCATTTCAACGAGGACCACTTCCTCCCCGAAATTATTAACCCCGAAACAGGCGAGATTCTTCCCGAGGGAGAAAAAGGCGAACTGGTTATCACAACCCTTACGAAGGAGGCGCTCCCCGTACTTCGTTACAGAACAAAGGACATCACCTCCCTTACATACGAGCCATGCAAGTGCGGCAGAACTCATGTCAGAATGGCAAAGCCTGCGGGCAGAAGCGACGATATGCTCAAGATACGCGGCGTAAACGTATTCCCGTCGCAGATAGAATCGGTTCTTATGGTTATTCCGCAGATTGCGCCTTATTATGAGCTGGTAGTAGAGCGCCACGGCACCTCCGACACGTTAGAAGTAAGAGTGGAGCTTGTCGACGCAAGCCTGCTTGACAGCTACGGCAAGCTTGAGGAGCTTCGCGCACACATTCATCACAACTTAAAGACGGTTCTCGGCATTGACGTAAAGGTTTCGCTGGTTGAACCGAAGTCGATTGTAAGAACGGCAGGCAAAGCAAAACGCGTTATTGATAACAGAAACAAGTGATTTTCCCAAAAGTTTCATTTAAAACAAGGTAAATTTTAATCAACTTTACCTTGTTTTTTTCTTTTTAATGTGCATAAATTACAAAAATTGCGGTTTGCTTTCGTTTAAGATTGACAGTTAATAGCCTATATGCTAAAATAGTCAAAGTTGAAAAACCGCCATTTCCCGACGGTCTGGAGGAATATACGGTTATGAATGAAAAAATTGCTGCAAGCTTGAAAAACGCCTTTTCGCTGCGCACTGATCAGGCAAGCTACGAGGAGATAGACGCTTCCATAAAAGCTGGCTCCCGTGTAAAAGGCACAAATATGTGCATTCTGATTCTGGCAATCGTCATCGCCTCCATCGGACTGAACATGAATTCAACTGCCGTAATTATCGGCGCAATGCTTATTTCCCCGCTTATGGGCGGAATTATGGCAATCGGCTACGGCATTGCGACAAACGACCTTAAAAGAGCGCTGGGCGCGGGAATGCGCCTGCTGTTTCAGGTGGTGATCTGCATGATCGCCTCTACGGTCTACTTCATGATTTCTCCTATTTCAACAGCCCATTCCGAGCTGCTTGCACGAACAAGCCCCACAATCTGGGACGTGCTTATAGCAATAGCAGGCGGACTTGCGGGCATAATAGGTACAACGCGAAAGGAAAAAACCAACGTTATCCCCGGCGTGGCAATCGCTACCGCCTTAATGCCGCCTCTTTGTACGGCGGGCTACGGAATTGCAACGCTTCAGTGGAATTTCTTTATCGGCGCATTGTATCTGTTCTTCATCAATTCGTTTTTCATCTGTCTGACATCCATCGTCATGCTCAAAATAATGAGGGTGCCGTGTAAAAAGTTCATGGACAGAAAATCCGAATTCAGACTTCACAGAAACATGGTCATTATCTCTATAATAACCATTATTCCAAGCGTAATCCTCGCTGTTCAGATCGTTTCCGAAAGCATTGTTGACAGCAATGTAAACAGCTTTCTGGAAAACGAATTCAGCTTCAGATCGACCCAGCTTGTACAGTCCGAGTACAACAAGGACACAAACGAGCTTGAGGTCGCCCTTATAGGAAAACCCCTTACCGACGCCCAGATTGAGGAGCTTAACACAAAGCTTGCGGACTACGACCTGAAAAGCACAGGGCTTCGCGTTACTCAGACAGAGGTCGAGGGCGGAGTTACGGCAGATGAGGTTTCCGAGCTGATTGCAAGCCAGATAAGCTCAACCAACTCCGAAAAGGACTTTACCGCAATGCTTCAGGCCAACGAGCTTGAAGCGCTCAAGGAAAAGCTGTCAGGGTATGAAACCGCGCAGGCTGAGCTTGAAGCGCAGCTTGAAGCCTACAAGGCCGAGGAGTACGACGTCGAGTCAATCCTTGAGGAAATGACCGCTCTGAACGGAAAGGTGACTGCTCTCACGCTTGGAAATGTTTCCAAAGCTGACGGGACAGCGGTTGTAAGCGGCGAGGAAGCTGTCGCTATTGCGGAAGTAAGCTCTCCCCTTAATCTGACGGAAAGAAATCAGCTTTCCGCATGGCTTGAAGTAAAGCTGAACCGCAAGGTTTCACTGTCCCAGCAGGTAGCAAAACCGACCGCCCTGAACGCTGCGGATGAAAACGCAGGCGATGAAGAATTAACCGAAGAAAATGCAGAAAATATTGAATAAACGGAAGAATTATCTGCATAATAAGAACAAAATCAGAAAGGAACTTACCATTATGAAGAAAATTATTTGCATTGCACTTATGGCAGCTATGACAGCGGCAGCAATCACTGCCTGCGGCAACAACGGCACAGCCGATAAAACTACCGAAAGCACAACAACAGCCGAAGCAACAACCGAGACAACAACCGAGGCAACAAGCGAAACAACAGCAGCAAGCGAAGAAACACCTGCCGACACAGACGCTTCCGATAACGAAGAGGCTGATACATCAAGCACAACCGACGTTATCCTCGGCAAGATCCGCGAGGCTTACGGCGATGATTACCTGCCAAACGAGCTTATACCAGGCGAAATGATCGAATCCATTTTCGGTCTTACTGAGGATATGTACAGCGCTGTAACAGCAGAAATGCCAATGGTCAGCGCATATCCCGACACAGTAGTCGTTGTTGAAGCCAAGGAAGGCAAGGTTGACGATGTTGAAGCCGCTCTTAACGCTTACCGCGATTATCAGGTAAACGAAACTCTCCAGTATCCGATGAACGTTGCAAAGGTAAACGCATCAAAGGTTGTAAAGAACGGCAACTTCGTTGCATTCATCATGGCAGGCGCTATTGACGAGCGCGGGGACGTATCCGACGAGGATATGGCGTCATTTGCACAGGAACAGACGCAGATCGGCATTGACGCCTTCAACTCCTGCTTCTGAGCCTGAATAAGTCAATAACAAAGGAACTCCCGCAGCTTTGCGGGAGTTCCAGACTGTCGAAAAAGTCAAAATTAAAGTTTTCGTCCACCTTTTTCAAAAGGTGGTGGGTACTTAGGGCAAAGCCCT
>CAKSIR010000052.1 GCA_934462775.1 uncultured Ruminiclostridium sp. | reverse complement strand
GACTATACCCATAACCGACTTGATTTTACAGGCGAGGTTACAGTTCCTGCCGGCTGCATTTTTGTATTGGGCGACAACAGAAACTGGTCAACCGACAGCCGCAGCGGTCTTGTCGGCATGGTTGACGAAAACTATATCATAGGAAAGGCATTCTTCAGAATTACGCCTTTCAATAAATTCGGAACAATCAACTGAATTTCAAAGGTTTTAAATGAGTAAGAATCAGTTTGATGTCGATGAGATACTCGAAGAAATTGAACAAAAAAAAGCAAGGTCATCCGGAAATTTGCCGCAGAGCAATGACGCTGCAAGCTTTGAAAACACTTACGAAAAAGGAAAGACGGTTATAACCGAGGGATTCGGCAGAGATGTGTACGACTGGATGTACAGCCTGATAATTTCACTGCTGACCGTTGTGGTTATGCTTACTTTTGTGGTAAGAGTAAACGAGGTGGACGGTCAGTCCATGGAGCCAACGCTTCACGGTGCGGACAGGCTGCTTGTGTGGGAATTGTGCTACACGCCGTCCTTTGGCGATATTGTAATAATTCAGGCGGACAACCTGCCCAACGAAATAACGGGAAAAATGGGAGAGGGGATTGTCAAGCGCGTAATTGGCGTTGCAGGCGATGTTATCGACATTGACGCCGAAACGGGAACTGTTTACCGCAACGGACAAGCTCTTGACGAGCCGTACATAGCTGAAAACATAAACCGGGGGCGAATCGGCAATGCGGAATATCCACTGACCGTTCCTGAAAATACGGTTTACGTTCTTGGCGACAACCGCAATCATTCCACGGACAGCCGTGTAATGAAGGACGATTATACCGATTGCTATGTTGGCTTTGTTAATGTAAAAAACGTAGTGGGAAAGGCTTTTTTCAGAATATATCCGTTTGACGCTTTTGGAGTTTTATAAGGAAAATTTATGGCATACGAGGGCAATATTCAATGGTTTCCGGGTCACATGACCAAAACCCGCCGCATGATAGAGGCTGATATAAAGCTTGTAGACGCGGTGGTAGAGATTGTTGACAGCAGAATCCCCGAATCAAGCAGAAACCCTATTTTATCCGAGCTTGTAGGAAGCAAGCCGCGTATAATCATGCTGAACAAGTGCGATTATGCGGACGACAATATAACAAAACAGTGGAAAAGCTTCTACGAAAAGCAGGGCTTTTCCGTAATGATATGCGACTGCCGCAGCGGTAAGGGCATAAAGCAGTTTACGCCAATGTTGAAAGGCATTCTCTCAGATTTACTTGAAAAGCGCAGGGCAAAAGGCATGATTGGCAAGGCGCTGCGAATCATGGTTGTAGGAATTCCGAACGTTGGTAAATCCTCGTTTATTAACCGCATGGCAAATTCAAAGAAAACCCAGGTCGGCGACCGTCCTGGAGTTACAAGAGGCAAGCAGTGGGTCACAATCGACAAGGAGGTTGAGCTGCTGGATATGCCGGGCATACTGTGGCCGAAGTTCGACGACCAGTCGGTTGCTGTAAAGCTTGCTTTCACAGGCGCAATCAAGGACGATGTAATGGACGTTGAGTCGCTTGCAATGCACCTTGGCGAATACCTGATTGAGAATTATCCCGACAAAATCAAGGAGCGATACAAGCTGACGGATTTTGACGGAAATATACTCGAGCTTATTGCAAGAAAGCGCGGGATGATGATTTCAGGCGGCGAGCCTGACACCGAACGAGCCGCAATCACGCTTTTAGACGAATTCAGAGGAGGAAAAATTGGAAAAATCACTCTTGAACGGCCAAAAGCATGAGGAGCTTGAAAAACGCTTTCTGTTTGATAAGGTAATGAGGCTTGAAAGCGGAGTTGTATGCGGTATTGACGAAGCAGGCAGAGGTCCGCTGGCGGGCGATGTTTATGCAGCGGCGGTAGTTTTTGACGACGATGTATTCATTGAGGGGCTTAACGACAGCAAAAAGCTTTCCGAAAAAAGACGTGAAGAGCTTTACGATGAGATTGTTGCTAAGGCAAAGGCTTATTGTGTTGCAGCCGCTTCCGTAGATGAAATTGACAGCTATAATATTTTGCAGGCAACTTTTCTTGCAATGAAACGTTCATACGAGGGGCTTAATATGAACATTGACCTTGCGCTTGTTGACGGAAACAGGGTTCCGCCTCTTGAATGTAACGTTAAAACCGTTGTAAAGGGCGACAGCGTTTCTGCAAGCATAGCTGCTGCGTCAATTCTTGCAAAGGTTTCCCGTGACCGCTACATGAAAGAAATTGCGGAGAAATATCCCCAATATCAGTTTGAAAAGCATAAGGGCTACGGTACAAAGCTGCACTATGAAATGCTTGATAAATACGGCATCAGCGATGTACACAGACTCAGTTTTTTAAAGAAATACATAAAACAGCATGGCGAGTAAGAAGGAAAAGGGAGATTTCGGCGAAAGCGCCGTTTGCGATTATCTCGCAGAGCGAGGTTACACCATAAAGGCGAGAAATTACCGCAGACGATGCGGCGAAATCGACATAGTTGCCGAAAAAACAGGGCATACTGCTTTTGTGGAGGTTAAAACCCGAAAGTTCGGCAGTATGGTTACAGGTATAGAGGCTGTTGACCGAAAAAAGCAGATCAAAATCATTAAAACAGCCGATTTGTTCATAAACGAGTACGGATGTGAACGAAATACCACCTTTGACGTAGCAGAAGTAGTTATCACCGGCGATGAAATACCGCAGATAATCGAGATTTGTTACTATAATGACGCATTTGACGCCACAGGCGTTTATACATTCAACTAAGAAAGGATAAAACTATGAACTACACAAGCACGAGAGATAAGAAAATTCAGGTATCCAGTGCTAAGGCAATTGCTCAGGGTCTTTCCTCTGAGGGCGGTCTGTTTGTACCGGAAAATCTGCCAAAACTCACAAAGGAAGATGTCCTTGCATTATGCGGTAAGACTTATCCTGAAAGAGCGTTTGAGGTTTTCAAGCTGTTCCTTACCGATTTTACAGACGAGGAAATCCGTCACTGCGTAACAAACGCATACTCAACAAACTTTGAAACAGAAAATCCTGCTGAGATTTCACATCTTCTGACAGGTACATATATTATGGAATTGTGGCATGGTCCTACCTGCGCATTCAAGGATATGGCGCTCCAGATTCTGCCGTATCTGCTGACAATTTCCGCCAAAAAGACAATCAACGGCAAGGACATCGCAATCCTCGTTGCAACTTCGGGCGATACAGGCAAGGCTGCGCTCGAGGGCTTCAAGGACGTTCCGGGTACCAGCATTACAGTGTTCTATCCTGAAGATGGCGTAAGCAATATGCAGAAGCGCCAGATGACAACCCAAGAGGGCAAGAACGTAAATGTTTGCGCTGTAAAGGGCAACTTTGACGACTGCCAGAACGGCGTTAAGGCAATCTTCACAGACGAGGCTCTCAAGGCTGAGCTTGACAAGATGAACGTTGTATTCTCCAGCGCAAACTCAATCAACTGGGGCAGACTTTCACCGCAGATTGTTTACTACGTTTCCACTTATGCCGAGCTTATCAAGGACGGCGAAATCGAATACGGCGAGCCTATCAACATTGTTGTTCCGACAGGCAACTTCGGCAATATTCTTGCCGCTTACTATGCGAAGATGATGGGCATTCCTGTAAACAAGCTTATCTGCGCTTCCAACTCAAATAACGTTTTGACAGATTTCATCAACACAGGTGTTTACGACAGAAACAGAAAGTTCTACACAACTGTTTCTCCGTCAATGGATATTCTTATTTCAAGCAACCTTGAGCGTCTTTTGTATCATCTTTCCGGCGAGAATACCGATCTTATCAACGAATGGTTCGGCGCTCTCAAGACAGGCGGCAAGTATGAAGTAAGCGCTGATGTTAAGGCGAAGGTTCAGGAGCTTTTCTGCGCAGGCTGCTGCAACGATGATGAAACAAAGGCTGCCATCAAGGAAGTATTCGACGAGTACAACTACCTTATGGACACGCATACAGCGGTTGCTTATAAGGTATATCAGGACTACAAGAAGAACACAGGCGACACAACCAAGACGGTTATCGCGTCAACAGCTAATCCATACAAGTTCGGCGCTGCCGTATACAGCGCACTGGGTCACAATCCTGAGGGAGTAGGCGACTTTGAGCTTATTGAAAAGCTTGAGGACCTTACAGGCACAACCTGCCCGGCGCCTCTTGCCGCTACAAAGGATAAGGAAATCCGCTTTAAGGGCTGCGTTGAAAAGCAGGATATGTCAAAGGTTGTATTGGATTTTCTGAAAAAGTAAAGGTGATGTTTTGAGCTTATATGCAATTGGCGACCTGCATTTGTCACTCGGCTGCGACAAACCGATGGACATTTTCAGCGGATGGGACAATTACGTTGAAAAGCTGGAGCATAACTGGAACGAAACGGTAAGCGATGAGGACACAGTAGTTGTTGTCGGCGATGTTTCATGGGCGATGAAGCTGGAACACGCATATCAGGATTTTGACTTTATTAACAACCGTCTTAACGGAAGAAAAATCTTCATTAAAGGCAACCACGATTACTGGTGGTCAACGGCTGCCAAAATGCAGAATTACATCAAGTCCGTTGGATTTGACAAAATCGAAATTCTCAGCAATAATTCTTTTCTGGTTTCGGGCGTGTCGGTATGCGGCACAAGAGGCTGGATAAACGATATGTCCGAGGCAGCAGATGTGAAGCTGCTGAACAGGGAAGCAGGACGTCTTGATATGTCTGTTCAGGCAGGCATAAGGCTTGGCGGAGAACTGATTGCATTTATTCATTATCCGCCTGTTTTCTCTAACGAAAAGAACTATTATATATTAGAGGTTCTTCAGAAATACGGTATAAAAAAGTGCTATTACGGTCATGTTCATGGAAAAATGGGCTTTCAGAGAGCCAGACAAGGTCTGATTGACGGCATTGAATATACCATGATTTCGGCGGATTATGTTGATTTTACGCCGCAGCTTGTAAAAAAGTAAAAAAATTTTCAAAAAACACTGGAAATACTGATAAATATGTGTTATAATTTTCGGTGACTGATAAAATCGGAGGAGTATTTAAATGGAAATCATTTCAAACAACAAGACAGAAGCAAATACAGTGGAAGTTGAGTTCAAGGTTGACGCCGCTGAATTTGACGCTGCAGTTGAGGCAGCATATCAGAAGAAGAAAAAGAACATTTCTATCCCTGGATTCAGAAAGGGCAAGGCAACACGCAAGCTTATCGAAAAGACATACGGCGAAGGCGTTTTCTATGAGGACGCAATCAACGGTATGTACCAGAAAACAGTTGCAAATGTAATCGAAGAATTAAAGCTTGACGTTGTTGATATGCCTAACATTGAAGTTGCGTCAGTAAGCAAGGAAGAAGGCGTAAGCTTCAAGGCTACATTCACAGTTAAGCCTGAAGTAAATGTTAAGGAATACAAGGGATTAAAGATAAAGAAAAATGTCAAGACTGTTACTGACGAAGACGTTGACGCTGAAATCAAGAACCTTCTTGAAAAGAATGCTCGCATCATCGACGTTACAGACAGACCTCTTGAAAAGGGCGACACTGCCGTATTCGACTTTGAAGGCTTCGTTGACGGCGTTGCATTTGAGGGCGGCAAGGCTGATAACTTCTCTCTTGAGGTTGGCAGCGGCAGATTTATCCCAGGATTTGAAGACCAGATGGTTGGCAAGTCCATTGATGAAGACTTCGACGTAAACGTTACATTCCCTGAAGATTACGCAGCTAAGGAGCTGGCAGGCAAGGCTGCCGTATTCAAATGTAAGATTCACGAAATCAAGGGTAAGGAATATGCCGCTCTTGACGATGAATTTGCTAAGGACGTAAGCGAATTTGACACACTTGACGCTTTAAAGGCCGACTTAAAGAAGAAGCTTGAAGAAAAGGAAGAAATCAACACTGCAAATCAGATTGACAACGACATTTCCGAAGCTCTTGTAAACAGCCTTGAGGGTGAAATTCCACAGGTTATGTACGACAACCGCGTAAACGATATGGTTCGCGACTGGGAATACAGAAACAGATACAACGGTATCAAGCTTGAAGATTACCTCAAGTACGCAGGCGTTACAATTGATCAGTTCAAGGAGAACTTCAAGGCTCCTGCGGAAACACAGGTTAAGTTAAGACTTGCTCTTGAAAAGATTGCCGAGCTTGAAAATATTGAGGTTTCAGACGACGAGCTTAACGAACAGTTCCAGAAAATGGCTGACGAACACAAGATGGATGTTGAAAAGGTTAAGGCAATCGTTCCTGCTGAAAATCTGAGAGAAGACCTTAAGGTTGAAAAGGCATTCGATCTTGTAAGAGATAACGCAAAGATTACAAAGCCAAGAGCTAAGAAGGCAGCAGCTGAGGCTGAAGAAAAGACAGAGGAATAATATCCAATTAGTCAGGAGCTTTCTGTACAGAAAGCTCTATGACTGTTTTTAAGAGATTTTTTGACAAAATTCGAGAAAGGAATGATTTTATGAGTTTAGTACCAACCGTCATTGAACAGACAGGCAGAGGCGAACGTGCTTATGACATTTACTCCCGCTTATTGAACGACAGAATTGTCATGCTCCACGAAGAGGTAAACGCAACAACAGCAAGCCTTGTAGTTGCACAGCTGCTTTTCCTTGAGGGTCAGGATCCTGATAAGGACATATCCCTTTATATCAACAGCCCCGGCGGATCAATCACAGACGGCATGGCGATTTACGATACAATGCAGTATATCAAGTGCGACGTATCCACAATCTGCATGGGCATGGCTGCTTCAATGGGCGCATTCCTCCTTGCAGCAGGTACTAAGGGCAAGCGTTACTGCCTGCCGAATGCGGAAGTAATGATTCATCAGCCCTCGGGCGGAACAGGCAGAGCTCAGGCAACCGATATTGACATCGTTGCAAAGCACATCATGCACATTAAGGATAAAATGAACCATATGCTTGCCGACATGACAGGTCAGACTGTTGAAAGAATTTATCAGGACACAGAGCGCGATAACTACATGACAGCGCAGGAAGCGCTTGATTACGGCCTTGTCGACAAGATTATCACAAACAGATAAGGACAAGTAGAAAGGAATATTTAATGCTTGTTTGCAGTTTCTGCGGAAAAAATGAAAACCAGGTAGTTAAAATGTTATACGGCGCAAAGGGTGCAATCTGCAACGAATGCGTCATGACATCGTATCAGATGCTTGTTGAGGAGGGCGATATTCCCGAAAGACCTTCCTCTGCAAAAAACACAGGCAAGGGCGGTACAAGCGAAAAGCTGCTTAAGCCTGCTGATATTAAAAAGGTTCTTGACGAGTATATTATCGGTCAGGAGGAAGCCAAGAAAACACTCTGTGTATCGGTGTACAACCATTACAAGAGAACCATGCTTGACTACGACAGCGACGACGAAGTTGAGCTTCAGAAGAGCAACGTTCTTCTTCTCGGACCTACCGGCGTAGGTAAAACAATGCTGGCTCAGACGCTGGCAAAAATACTTAACGTACCTTTCGCAATCGCTGACGCAACCACTCTGACTCAGGCGGGTTATGTGGGCGAGGACGTTGAAAACGTGCTTTTAAGGCTTATTCAGGCTGCCGATTACGACATAGAAGCAGCTGAAAAGGGCATTATTTATATTGATGAAATCGATAAAATTTCAAGACGCTCTGAAAACACGTCAATTACTCGCGACGTAAGCGGCGAGGGCGTTCAGCAGGCGCTGCTGAAAATTGTGGAGGGAACGGTTTCAAACGTTCCTCCGCAGGGCGGAAGGAAGCATCCTCATCAGGAGTTTATCCAGATAGATACAAAAAATATTTTGTTTATCTGCGGCGGTGCGTTTGAAGGAATTGAGAAGAATATAATTTCCCGAATCCATTCTTCCGCATTGGGATTCGGCGCTGAAATCAAAAGCGCAAAGGATACGTCATTAAGCGAGGCGTTCCATCAGGTTTCACCTGAGGATTTGGTAAGATACGGAATTATCCCTGAGCTGGTTGGACGTCTGCCTGTTATAACGGTGCTTGACGAGCTTGACGAAAAGGCGCTGGTAAAGATTCTTGTCGAGCCTAAGAACGCAATTGTAAAGCAGTATAAGTATCTGTTCAGCCTTGACAATATCGACCTTGAAATTGAGGACGATGCGTTGCTTGAAATCGCAAGAAAGTCTGTCGAGAGAAAGACAGGCGCACGCGGCTTAAGAACAATCATGGAGGAAATACTTTCCGAAACAATGTTTGAAGCTCCGAGCGATGAAATGATTTCAAAGGTTGTTGTAACAGCCGACTGCGTTAAAAACGGAGAAAAGCCAAAGCTGATAATGGGCGACAAAAAGCGTCCCGCAAAGACGGCTAAAAAAGCTCCGAAAAAGAAAATATCATAAACACGGAAAATTTTCTCAAAAACTATTTACAAACAGAGTTATTTGTGATATAATAACTCTGTTGTTTTATGACATACCGTTCTCTTGGCTTTGCGGCTTTTGCTCTGAACAGAGAAACACCATAAACCCTTGGCTACGAGTTCGGAATAATTATTTTTAAGAGGTGTACTATGTTACTCAAGGACGAAAAGACAGCTATTATCGAAGCTAACCGCACAAGCGAAAACGACACAGGTTCTCCTGAAGTTCAGATTGCTATTCTCACAAAGAGAATCAACGACTTAACAGAACACTTAAAGACACACCAGAAGGATCACCACTCAAGACGTGGTCTGTTAAAGATGGTAGGTCACAGACGTAACCTGTTAAACTATCTTGCTAAGAAGGATATTGAACGTTACCGTGCAGTTATCGCTAAGTTAGGTATCCGTAAGTAATTTACAATTAAAGGGTAGGACAGCAATGTTCTGCCCTTTAACCCTATTAGGGTAATTAAGTGAGAGTGCAGATTTTTTAGCATTAAACTGATGCACGGACAAGCTCCCCGCATGAGTTTATTGCTAAAATTTGTGCCTCGCTGACAATAAAAGGAGGAACAAAATGTCTGAAACATTCAGAAAGTTTAACAACTATCGAGTATTCAAAACAACATTTGCAGGCAGAGAACTGTCTGTTGAAGTAGGCAAGACCTGCGAGCTTGCAAACGGTTCATGCTGGGTTCATTACGGTGACACAGTCGTAATGGTAAACGTAACCGCAAGCCCTAAGCCGCGTGATGGCGTTGACTTTTTCCCGCTTTCCGTTGACTATGAAGAAAAGCTTTACGCAGTAGGAAAAATTCCGGGAGGCTTCTTAAAGAGAGAGGGCAGACCGAGCGAAAAGGCAATTCTTACATCAAGAGTTGTTGACCGTCCAATGCGTCCGCTTTTCCCGAAGGACATGAGAAACGACGTTGCAATCGTTATGACGGTTCTTGCAGTTGACCCTGACACACAGCCTGAAATCATCGGCATGATTGGTGCTTCAATTGCAGTTTCCATTTCTGATATTCCGTGGAACGGACCAATCGGCGGTATTTCCGTTGGTCTTGTTGACGGTGAAATCGTGCTTATGCCTAACGCTGAACAGCGTGCTAAGTCAGACTTGCAGCTTACAGTTGCATCCTCCGCAAAGAAGGTTGTAATGATTGAAGCAGGCGCTAACGAGGTTGACGACGACACAATGTTCAAGGCTATTATGGCAGGACATGAGGAAATCAACAAGTCGATTATTCCTTTCATCAACATGATGAGAGAGGAAATCGGCAAACCTAAGTTCGAATTCCCGTCAATGGAAATCGACCACGACTTCCTTGACGCTCTTATGGCAGAATTTGGCGAACAGGTTAAGGCTGCTCTTGACACTGACGACAAGAACATCCGTGAAGCTCGTTTACAGCCAATAAAGGACGCTATACACGAAAAATACGACGAAGTTTACCCTGATCAGGCTGCTATGATTGACGAAGCAATCTACAAGCTCCAGAAGGTTATCGTAAGACGCTGGCTTCTTGACGAAAAGAAGCGTGTTGACGGCCGTACAATGGATCAGATGCGTCCGCTTGCTGCCGAAGTCGCACTGCTCCCGAGAGTACACGGTTCGGGCTTATTTACACGCGGACAGACGCAGGTATTAACAGTTGCAACTCTCGGTCCTATCAGCGACGCTCAGAAGCTTGAGGGCATCGATGACGAGGAT
Organism: uncultured Ruminiclostridium sp.; assembly: GCA_934462775.1. Lineage (GTDB taxonomy): Bacteria > Bacillota > Clostridia > Oscillospirales > Ruminococcaceae > Ruminiclostridium_E. The sequence continues at coordinate 4,167 of CAKSIR010000052.1, read as the reverse complement.
ACAAAGCGCTATATGCATCACTACAACTTCCCGGCTTACTCCGTTGGCGAAACAAAGGCAAGCAGAGGTCCGGGCAGACGTGAAATCGGTCACGGCGCACTTGCTCAGAGAGCATTAGAGCCTGTTCTTCCAAGCGTTGAGGAATTCCCTTACGCAATCAGACTTGTATCCGAGGTTCTTTCATCAAACGGCTCCACATCGCAGGCTTCAATCTGCGGCTCAACTCTTGCTCTTATGGACGCAGGTGTTCCGATTAAGGCGCCTGTTGCGGGTATTTCCTGTGGTCTTATCACAGAGGGCGAGCGTTGGGATACAATGGTAGATATTCAGGGTCTTGAAGACTTCTACGGCGATATGGACTTCAAGGTTGGCGGTACACATAAGGGTATCACAGCTATCCAGATGGACTTAAAGATAGACGGTCTTACACCTGAAATCATCAAGGACGCATTTGCTAAGACGCATAAAGCCCGCGACTTCATTCTTGACGAAGTTATGCTCAAGGCTATCCCTGCTCCAAGACCTACGGTTGGTCAGTATGCGCCAAAGATGTTCAACACAAAGGTTCCTGTTGACAAGATTCGTGACGTTATCGGTACAGGCGGTAAGGTTATTCAGAAGCTTTGCGCTGACTATGAGTGCAAGATTGACATTGATGAAGAGGGCAACGTATTTGTTTGCGGTGACGATACTGAAAAGTGCAAGGCTTGCATTGAGATGATTAAGGGAATTACGCTTGTTCCTGAAATCGGTTCAATCTATAAGGGCAAGGTTGTTCGTGTAACGGGATTCGGCGCATTCGTTGAATTTGCTCCGGGCAAGGAAGGCATGGTTCATATCTCCGAGCTTGAAAACAGAAGAGTGGAAAAGGTTGAGGACGTTTGCAACGTTGGCGATCAGATTATTGTTAAGATAATCAAGATTGATCAGCAGGGCAAGATTGGTCTTTCGCGCAAGGAAGCTCTTGCTGATATTGAAGCAGCAAAGAAGAAAAAGGCTGAAGAAAACGCATAAAATAATCCCGGGAGAAATCCCGGGACTTTTTGTATTCAGTGATGAAATCATGTTTTTCCAACGCTGACGCAGTTTGCCTTGCCGTCAAAATCGAAGTTTCGGAATTCTCTTATCATAATTCCTTACCTTATAAATAAATGCGTTTCCTTTCTTTCCGATTTTCTCTACAACGCACATATACTCCAGTATCTCCAGCAAAATCGAGCCGTCGCAATGTTTGACCAGAGAGGAGAACTGTTTCTTGTCAAATTCCTCCGGCAGATTTTCGGGAAGAAATATCCTATAATCCTTCATGTCCTCAAGGTAAATTTCACGCAGCAGCTTCAGTGGGTGATTCTCAACGCGCTGACCGCGTTTTCTGACGCATTTTGCATTATCCACAAACCGCACTTTCTCCATTTCAAGCTCAGCAATCACAACCGTGAGATTCGGATTTGCAAGATATGCCTTAATGCGATACAGCTCAAGAAAAAATTTAGTTAAATCATTGCAGGAACGCGGAGCGACCTTCTTTAAACATTCGCCCGTGTTTTTCTCAGCATAATAACTGTGGATTTTTCGCGGCAAAGGGTAGACTACGCTGACGTGGGAAACATCAAGAAAAGCGTCCAGCTTAGGACAAAGCTTGTTCCATGAGGCGGTCTGGATTTCGTAAATTCCGTTTTCACCTATTGCGTCTGCGTAATAAGAACCAATTTTTGCCTCGTGGTCGATTTCGCTGCAATAATAATATTTCAGTGCGCTGTGAACGCATTTTTCGTTAAGTGTGCCGATTGTTGAGCTTTCGCGGCAGACAGCCATTTCCACCGCCTTTTGGAAACGCTCGTCGTCCGCTTCAGCGAATATTCCGCTGTGTTTTTCATATCGCCATTGTTCACAATTATCCTTTTCTATGAACAAAGGAACTCCGCAGGCTTCATTAGAGCCGATAATGCCTGTGGCAGCAGCTTTTGCTTCCGGAAAGGCGTTTTCAACTGCGTAACTCCTGTCGGAAACGCTGAACATAGGAATATCGTTCATGTTGTCGCCAAAAGTGATCACTTCATTTGCCCCTAAAAGCTCCTTAAGCTGGCGCACTGCGTTTGCTTTTGAGGCTGTTTCGCTGAAAATTTCGTACCAGTATTCGTCTTTGTCGTATGTATCCGCCTGATAATTACGCTGAATACCGTTTTTACGGTTAAACAGCTTATCCATTTCTTCAAGCGGCGTAATGGGATTTATCAGCGTTATATAGTACATCTGTCCCTCAAAAAGCTCGTCCCATGTCGTGCATGGACGAAAGCGTTTATCGCCTTTTCGGGCGTTAAGATAGCTTTTTATCTGCTCGGTGCGGTCAGCGAAGTAGCTTACGCGCTCCTCGCCGTCAATCAGCGAATATACAAGGGGAGAGTCGGCGCTTGTCAGCAGGTAGTTCTTTATTATATCGGCGGAGCTGTCGGAAAATACATTGCTGACAATGCGTTTGTTCATATTTGTGTCATATATGAACACACCGTTTGTAACAATCACAGGTATCTTGAAATCAACGCCTTCAGTAACAGTCAGAGCAGAGTCTATTCCTCTTGCAGTTGCAAACGTTATCTGAATCCCTTTATTTATAAATCGGTTCAGTATGTCACGGGCGCGCTGCTTAAGCCTAGCGCTGCTGTTGAGCAATGTACCGTCAAGATCGCTTATATAAAGTTTCATGAATTCTCCTTGTAAAAGTGGGTTGTTGGCTCTCTATATATTGTATCATAAAAATAATAATTTGCAATAGGTTTGGCAATATTGCACAAATTAAGCTTAATAAGTTTTACTTTATTTTAACAGTATTTTTGTTAATTTTTTGTCAAACTACTTGATAAATTCCGCAAAATAAAGTATAATATTTAAGGATACAGATACAAAGTATCATTAAAACAAATTTCAGGAGGATTATTCCAATGGCAGTTAAAGTTGCAATTAACGGCTTCGGTCGTATCGGTCGTCTTGCATTCAGACAGATGTTTGGTGCAGAAGGTTATGACGTTGTAGCAATCAACGATCTTACAAAGCCTTCAATGCTCGCACAGCTCTTAAAGTATGATACAGCACAGGGTGGTTACTGCGGTAAGATCGGCGAAGGTCTTCACACAGTTTCTGCTGATGATGAAGCAAACACAATCACAGTTGACGGCAAGACTCTTAAGATCTATGCTGAAAAGGACGCTAAGGATTTACCATGGGGTGAAATCGGTGTTGACGTAGTTCTCGAATGCACAGGTTTCTACTGCTCCAAGGAAAAGTCAATGGCTCACATCAACGCAGGTGCTAAGAAGGTTGTTATTTCCGCTCCGGCAGGCAACGACCTTAAGACAATCGTATTCTCTGTAAACGAAAATACATTAACAGCTGATGACCAGATCATTTCCGCTGCTTCCTGCACAACAAACTGCTTAGCTCCTATGGCTAAGGCTCTTAACGATTATGCTCCGATCCAGTCCGGTATCATGAGCACAATTCACGCTTACACAGGCGACCAGATGATTCTTGACGGTCCACACAGAAAGGGCGACTTAAGAAGAGCTCGTGCCGGTGCTGCTAACATCGTTCCTAACTCAACAGGCGCTGCTAAGGCTATCGGTCTTGTAATTCCTGAACTGAACGGCAAGCTTATCGGTTCTGCTCAGCGTGTTCCTGTTCCAACAGGTTCTACAACAATCTTAACAGCAGTTGTTAAGGGTGCTGACGTTACTAAGGAAGGCATCAACGCTGCTATGAAGGCTGCTGCTTCTGCTTCCTTCGGTTACAACGAAGATCAGATCGTTTCTTCTGACGTTATCGGTATGAAGTACGGTTCTTTATTCGACGCTACACAGACAATGGTAGCTAAGATCGCTGATGATCTGTATGAAGTACAGGTTGTTTCTTGGTACGACAACGAAAACTCTTACACATCACAGATGGTAAGAACAATCAAGTACTTTGCAGAACTCAAGTAATTGACTCCTGTATAATACTTAAAGGCGCTGTTTATGCAGCGCCTTTTCTTTTATGTCTGAATTTTGAAAAACGCCTGAGAATAATTCAGGCGCCAGACTGTCGAAAAAAACAGATTTAAAGTTTTTGTCCACTTTTTTCAAAAAGTGGTGGGTACTTAGGGCAAAGCCCTAAGTCGCTCTCCGCAGAGAG
>CAKSIR010000051.1 GCA_934462775.1 uncultured Ruminiclostridium sp. | reverse complement strand
GCGTTATTTCGGAAGAATACCTCGCCGCAGAGGACGAATACCTCCGTCAGAAAACCGCCGAAAAGGGCGTAACGGATATTGCGAATTTATCGCCTGTTGAGGATAATATTTACCTATGGCGCGGCGACATAACCACCCTGAAATGCGGTGCAATAGTAAATGCCGCAAACAGAGGAATGACCGGCTGTTATCAGCCCTGCCACAACTGTATCGACAACTGTATTCACACCTTTGCGGGAATCCGTTTGCGGCTGAATTGCTCCGAAATAATGAAAAAACAGGGATACCCGGAACCCGCAGGACAGGCGAAAATTACCCCGGCGTACAATCTGCCGTGTGAATATGTAATCCACACGGTTGGACCTATCGTACAAGGAAATTTGACTGCGGAACATTGCAGACTGCTGGAAAGCTGTTATCGGTCATGCCTTGAAATTGCGGTACAGAACGGAATCAACAGCATTGCATTCTGCTGCATTTCAACCGGGGTTTTTGGATTCCCGAAACAGGAAGCGGCTGAAATCGCAGTCAATACGGTACGGGATTTTCTGAAATCCCACGGAATAAAGGTGATTTTTAATGTATTCGGAAGCGAGGACTATGACATATACAGAAAAATACTCGGCAAAAATTGAGCGGCTGAAAAGCGAAATAAATTCCGCTGATTCAATAATCATCGGAGCGGGCGCAGGGCTTTCCACGGCGGCGGGATTCACTTACAGCGGCGAACGCTTCGAGAAATGTTTCTCCGATTTTATCGCAAAATACGGTTTTCGGAATATGTACGAGGGCGGATTCTACCCGTTTGATACTCCTGAGGAACACTGGGCGTACTGGTCGAGGTATATCTACATCAACCGCTATATGGACGTTGACAACGGCACATACAAGCGGCTGTTTCAGCTTGTCAGGGACAAGGATTATTTTGTGCTGACCACGAATGTTGACCACCAGTTTCAGAAAGCGGGATTTGACAAGGAACGGTTGTTCTACACGCAGGGAGATTATGGGCTGTTCCAATGCTCCAAACCTTGCTGCAAGGAAACCCGTGACAACGAGGACAGCGTAATTGCGATGATGGACTCCCAGGAAAACATGAAAATTCCGACCGAGCTTATCCCGAGATGCCCGCACTGCGGAAAGCCGCTGACAATGAACCTGCGCGCGGACGACAAATTCGTTGAGGACAGCGGCTGGCACAAAGCAGCGCAGAGATACGAAAAATACCTGCGCTCTCACGATGGACAGCATATATTATTCCTCGAACTCGGCGTTGGAATGAATACTCCGGGAATTATCAAATTCCCATTCTGGAGAATGACTTATCAAAACCCGAACGCATTTTACACCTGCCTTAATTTCGGCGAATCCTATGCGCCGAAGGAAATCGAAGAAAGGTCTGTCTGCATTGACGCTGATATTTCAGATTTGTTGACAAATATGTGAGAAATATAATCACAAGTAATAATCCCCGAAAATCTTAATAAAGGTTTTCGGGGATTATTTTTTATTGACTGCATAATGGCTGCAACACATAAGCCACCTGCAACTATTTCATATTTGGGATTTTCGGTATCCAAACGGTATCGCGAAGCTGTTTGAGAGCCTGTCAAAACGCATTGTTATGCGGAATTTCAAGGTGTGGCGATTACTCCCACTCAATAGTAGCCGGCGGCTTAGAAGTAATATCATACACAATTCTGTTGATATTCTTAACCTCGTTTACAATTCTTACGCTTGCCTTTTCAAGCACATCGTAAGGAATCCTTGCAAAGTCGGCTGTCATAAAGTCGCTGGTTGTAACGCCGCGGAGAGCCAACGTGTAGTCGTATGTGCGGTCGTCGCCCATAACTCCGACAGAACGCATATTTGTCAGCACTGCAAAGTACTGGTTGATTGAACGGTCAAGACCTGCGTTTGCAATTTCCTCGCGGAAAATGTAGTCAGCGTCCTGTAATGTTTTCAGCTTATCGCGGGTAATGTCGCCGATAATTCTGATTGCAAGACCCGGACCCGGGAACGGCTGACGCCATACAAGATAATCTGCAAGACCAAGCTCTGTACCAAGCTTTCTGACTTCGTCCTTGAAAAGCAGACGGAGCGGTTCGATAATCTCCTTGAAATCAACATAATCAGGCAGACCGCCTACGTTGTGGTGCGACTTGATAACCGCTGCGTCACCGACGCCGCTTTCGATTACGTCAGGATAAATCGTGCCCTGAACAAGGAAGTCAACCTTGCCGATTTTCTTAGCTTCCTCTTCAAATACGCGGATAAACTCCTCGCCGATAGTCTTGCGCTTTGTTTCAGGGTCGGAAACGCCCTCAAGCTTGCCTATAAATCTGTCGGCGGCATTTACTCTGATGAAATTTACATCCCAGTTCTTAAATGCCTCTTCGACCTCGTCGCCTTCGTTCTTACGCATGAAGCCGTGGTCAACGAATACGCAGGTAAGCTGATTGCCTACCGCCTTTGAAAGCAGCGCGCAGGCAACCGAGCTGTCAACGCCGCCGGAAAGCGCAAGCAGCACCTTGCCGCCGCCTACCTTTTCACGAATCTGTGCAATAGCTGTCTGAGCGTAGTTCTTCATTGTCCAGTCGCCCTTGCAGCCGCATACCTTGTAAAGGAAGTTGCCCAGCATATCGAAGCCCTGAACAGTGTGGTTTACCTCAGGGTGGAACTGAACTCCGTACAGCTTCTTTTCAACGTTGGCGATGCCTGCATAAGGGCATTTTTCAGTATGAGCAATTGCCTTGAAGCCCTCAGGGAGCGTTTCAATGTAGTCGTTGTGGCTCATCCATACTTCCGTTACATCGTCAATGTCGGCAAATAAATCCGACTTGTCGTCAATTGTGCAGGAAGTTCTTCCGAACTCGGAAAGCGAGTTATCATGAGCCTTGCCGATTTTTCCGCCAAGAGCGTAAGCCATGAACTGAACGCCGTAGCAAATGCCGAGGACAGGAACTCCAAGCTCCATGACAGCCTTGTCCATGCGTGGTGAAGTGTCAAGATAAACACTGTTCGGACCGCCTGTAAAAATAATTCCTTTCGGATTTCTTTCCTTGATTTTTTCAATAGGTGTCTTGTAGGAAATCACTTCGCAATAGATGTTATGTTCTCTGACTCTGCGGGCGATAAGCTGATTGTACTGACCGCCGAAGTCGATAACAAGAACTAATTCGTTATTCATAGTAACCGCCATTTCTCCGCACTTGAAATAAACAGACAGCCCGTCATGCGGTACGGGCAAACTGATAATTGATTTTATTATAACAACATTCGACAGGTTTGTAAAGTCATTTTTTCAAATGCTTGAATTTTCCGTGAATATGCACTATAATTATTGTACGGCAAACCGCCTCAACGGCATTTTGTTAAATCTGACTTTATTACATTTAGAATTTCGGAAGGTATCAACAAAAATGAATATAAAAAGCTGTGATATATGTCCAAGAGAATGTCACGCAGACAGAACCGCGAGGACCGGTTTCTGCGGCAGCGGCGATAAGCCAAAGCTTGCAAAAGCAATGCTGCATTTCGGAGAAGAGCCTTGCATTTCGGGCAAAAACGGTTCGGGAGCGGTTTTCTTTTCAGGGTGCAGCCTGAAATGCTGTTTCTGTCAGAATTATCCAATAAGTGCGGATAATTTCGGCAAGGAAACAACCAACGAGCGTCTTGCCGAAATCTTTCTTGAGCTTCAGGAAAAGGGCGCCCATAATATCAACCTTGTAAACCCGACTCACGAGCTGATGTTTATCCTCCCTGCCCTTGAAAAGGTAAAGGACAAGCTGAAAATCCCCGTTGTATTCAACACGGGCGGTTATGAAAAGGCTGAAACTCTGCGGGCGCTGGAGGGGCTGATCGATATTTATCTGCCGGATTTCAAATACATGAACAGCGAGCTTAGCCTTAAATATTCAGCCGCAAAAAACTATTCCGACTGCGCAAAGGCGGCAATAACCGAAATGTACCGCCAGACGGGAAAGGCTGTTTTCGATGAAAACGGCGTTATGAAAAAGGGACTGATTATCCGTCATTTGATTCTGCCGAAATGCTACCGCGACAGCATCGAAATTATGGAATGGATTGCCGAAAATCTGCCAGTTAACGACATTTTCGTCAGCGTAATGCGGCAATATACGCCCTGCTATGACGCGGTGAAATTTCCTGAAATAAACCGCAGACTGACCACCTTTGAGTACGACAAGGTTATTGACAAATGCGTCGAACTGAAAATTCAGGGATTTTCGCAGGAAAAATCATCGTCCACGCTGGAAATGACGCCCGACTTCGACCTGTCGGGGATATAAACAAAACGAAAACCGCTCACTTTCATGAGCGGTTCTCATTTTAATACGGAGAATAATACTTATTCAGCCTCCACACTCCGTCAGTCTTGATTGCCTGCATGGTATAGGTTTCGTAGACCTCGTCCGCCGAATCCTGCACAATGCCAAGGTCGGAAGAATATGCCGTGTATTGCAGCTCAGCTATATTCCCCGCCTCGTCTATGCTTTTGATTTCGCACTCGATTTTGCCCACATATATGTTGCTGCCCCTCGCGCCGTCATTGCAGTAAGCTTGTTCATTTTCATCAAAAACCATTCCCGTCGGTAAATCCTCGCTTAAAATACTGTTTACGCAGTTAGGCGTATAGGTTTCGGATAAAAGCTTGTGAACCTCGGAATAGTTTTTGAAATTCGACTGAGTAACAGGATACAATTCAATACCGCTGTCAGTTGTGATGGTATTGGTTGAATTATCGTCCACATTCGGCGAACAGATCTGAGTGTATGTCCAGATATAGCTTACTCTTATGTTGAGCAGGTCGATCTGCTCCTCGGCAGTCATTTCGGTAACGTCTGCCCTCATGTGCAGTGCCTTTCCCTCATATTCAGCCGTAAATCCAAATCCGTCGCTGTCTTTCAAGAAGCTGTCGGCAGTAAACAAAAGGTAAGCGTCCGACGAAATATCGTATACGAAATATCTGCCGTTTACAGCAGCAATCATGAATTTATCGCCCACAGCATCAATATCCATAGGGCTGTCTGACACTGTTACGTTCTTTACGGAGCTGCCGTTTTTGGAAAATTCTGCAACTGAATAAAGGTCTGGTGTGCGGTAATTCACATATAATTTTCCGCCCGCATACTCGGCATTGCCAATCTCCCTTACGGAATAATCCTCCTGCTCATAGTCATAGAAGACGTAACCGTTTTCGTTGTACGCAGCGTACCGTGTACCGTCAAAGCGGTAAATCTCGCCGCGCGTCCTGCCGTCTGAGTCTGTATAGCGTCTTACCGCATAGTAAAATCCGTCAGTGTCGGTAAAGTATTCGACCTCCGAATCCGACTGACCGGACTTGACAAAAGCAGGCGTATTCAGCGTTTCAAGCCCGCCTCTGTATTTGTCTGCACCCGCAAGTATCCACCTGCCATCGGACTTTTCAAAGGTAAGGGTAAGATACTGCATTACAGGCTCGGTTTCAAGGGTACCGTCCTTGATGTAGCGCTTTGTAAGGACAAGTCTGTCATCGGTAATAAGCTCGTTTATGAAGATATTGCCGACGCCGCAGACAATATTGCTGCTGCTTGACCATACATCGCCGTCAATTGTAATCCTTTCCGACTCAGTCGGGAACTCAAAGTCAAGATACTGCTTTATGCGCTTAAATTCCAGCGAGCTTACCTTGCCTGTGATTGTCCGAACGTCTGTGTCATATTCTGCGGCGGAGTCCTTGCGTTTGTAACAGATTGAATAGTTGTTGCGCCTTACTTCCCCGCCAACGTCATCGTAATAGTACATATAGTCGGGATTGTCCGACGGAATGTAGTAGCAGTGGAATATTCCGCCGCTTAAGCCTCTCATATACCAACCCTTTGCGTCGCTGTAAAATCCCGAGCAGTACACAGCGCCGTTTTCGGGTTCAATGTAAACGTCGTCCTGATATGTGAGAGCAATGTCGTACAGTGAAAAATCAGCGCTGTCCGTTCCGACCCATCTGCCGTAAAAATACTTCTCAAATACGCTGAAATCCCATGTAAATTCACTGCCGTACAGCTCATCGGGGAGGGCGGACGTATCGTTGAAAATTTCGGGAATCGGCATTTCTTCATCTCCCGAGGTTATGGAAACAATGTTCCATGCGGTATAGCCCTCAGATACGGGAACTACCTCCATTTTTAAGGTCAGCAAACCCGGAGCGGTGTCGCCGAGAGCAACATAATTTGTGCAGAAGGTAAAGCTTTTGTCGGAGTAATCCGAAAGCTCAAAGTACATTCCGGTTTTTCCGAAGCAGTTTGCGTAGATTTTTCCGTCAGGCAGCGGGATTTTCTGATTCATGGCTATCCTTAGCGCATTTTCGCCGCGATTATAGGAAACGCTGTCCTTGCCGCTCATTTCGGAAATAAGCTTGATAATTCCCAGTGTTCCAAGCTGTCCGTCAGTAATTTCGCGCTGATTTTCAAGCTTGTCGGTCCGTGAATATACGGCGTCGTACTTTTTAAGGTCAACGCTGCCGCCGTATTCGTCAATGTCCGAATAACGGTACATCAAATCCCGCTCGTTTTCTGAAATGTAATAAAATGTGCTTTTTCTGCCGCTGTCCGTTTTTTTGAAAACAAGGCCGTCCGCCGCCGCTTTTATTCCGCAGAACGTTTCATTTAAGGAAACGCAGTCGGTACTGTACGAAAAAACAAGCTTTTCTCCCGTGGTTATTTCAGTCCATTCGCCGAAATACGATTCTTCGTAAAGGTCGAGCCTTACATCCTCGTCCGCAATATTCGAGCTGAAGCCCGATGTGCCGAAATGCCCCTCGGAATCGGCAAGCTGAGGCTTTATATCCGCAGCTTCATCGGGAATTTCCGCATTTGCTGAAACAGACGTGTCGGACGTATCCGCAACCGTTATGTCAATCTGTCTGTTGTTTGCAACAAATACGCCTACTGCCACAAGGCAAACCGCGGCGGCAGCGCTTGCGCAGATTCCGATTACCGTACCTGCACGGCTTTTCCTTGCGGGAATTTTCATGTGAACGGCGGACCTCTGTTCGCCTGAAAAGCTATCGCTTTCCGCAAGCTTTTCAGAAGCTTCGTTTATGTACTTTTCATCAAGATTATCCAGCGCTTCGTTCCATAATTCTTCGCCTTTTTTCATACGCTTACTCCCCTTTCTTCAAGATAAGTCCTGAGCTGCCGCCTTATTCTCAGCAGCCTTGTCTTAACCGCCGACTCGCTCATGCAGAAGCTTTCCGCTATATCCGCCACAGACAGGTTGAAATAGTACCTTGCCGTGAAAAGCTCCCTGCTGCGGCGGTTTGAGCCCGAAAGAAAACCGTTTATCCAGTCGGCAAGCTGCTTGCTGTCAATTTCGGAATCCAGCGTCTTTTTGTCCGCCATTACCTCGTCAAGCTCTTGGCAGGCAAAGCTGACGCTTCGGCTCATTCTGCGGTAAACGGATAAGGCGGTGTTCCTTACGGTTGCAAAAAGATAGCCGCAGAACGATTCCGGTTTCTTTGGAGGAATAGTGCTCCACAGCTTATAGTAAGAGGTGTTCACACATTCCTCGGCGTCTTCATGGATTTTAAGAATTGCCTCCGCTATTTTTCCGCAGGCGGCGCCGTACTTGCGGCTTGTTTCTTCTATCGCTTTCTCAGACCGCAGATTGTACAGCTCGATTATTTCCATATCGTCCATATATTTCCCTCCCTTTGTAAATAAAGACGCCTTTACGCAGAAAAAAGTTACATTTTTACAAAAAAGTCCTCATTTTATAAGCCGCGCAGTTTGCACCGATATAAAACAAGGACTGATTTTTAAAGCTTTTTTGTTCCGTGGGTTGCGCCGTAAACGACCTCGGCGTAGATTGCCGCTACTATCTGATAAAGCTCGGGCGGAACCCGCTCTCCCGAGTTCAGCATAACAAGCAGCGCAGCCGTGCTGTCGTCGCGGTAAATAGGAACGCCGTTTTCATCGGCAATATTGACTATCTTCTGTGCGATTTCTCCCATTCCGGACGCAACCACCATAGGAGCGCTGTTTGCGTCAGGGTTGTATTTTAAGGCAACCGCCGCCTTTTGACCGTAAATTTTACGCTTTGACATTCAGACCCGACCTTCTTTCCTTGATTTTTGGGAATATATCCGAAAGTGAATGCGGTTTTTTGAGGATTCCCGTGGTAAGACCCTTTGGGCTGTAACCTACCGCCGTAACATAACGGTTGATTTTCGCGGTAAGGTCCGGAACCTTTTCTATGTAGCTCCACGGGTGCAGCAGAGTTATTGTAACATCGTTTTCCTTTGCATAGAGGTTAAGCTCAAATCTGCCTGTCGCCTCAACTTCAAAAGTGAGGAAAAGATGATAGTTCTTCTCGATTTTGCCGCCCGCGGACTTTTTTCCCTCGTTGTCCACCCAAAGCTCGCCGAACGCCTTTGAATCCTCAATCTGAAGCGGCAGGATATAGTGCGCAAGCGGAGTGAAAACCCCCGGTGCGTTAAGCATACTTTGCAGCAGATTTGCCGCATTGTAGCCGTCAAGAGTGGTAAGCGCAGGGTGGTTGATATTCTTTCCGATAAAGGCGGTGAGCTTTTCGAGAGTTCCGCTGTCGGGATTTATCGGGAGCTTCTGCTGTTGTGCAAGCTCGTTCTTGTCAGCCATGTGGGAGATAATCTCCTCAAGATTCTCAAAAAGCGTCTGTCTGTTTTCCATGTCCGGCATTTTGCTCAGCAATTCGTTGAGAAAATCCACCAGCTCGTCCATATTCTGAATCTGACCAAGCCCTTGTTCAAGCAGCGCTTTGTCGCCGCCGCTTTCAAGCAGCGAGCCAAGCATATGCTTTATGGTTTCCATGCCGTCTGTTTTTCCGAGCAAAAAGCTTTTCATAAAGGGTTCGGTGGAAAAATTTTCCTTTTTTTGGATAGCATCGGCAAGAGATTCCGCGATTTTACCTGTTTCAGCCGAATTTTTATCAATATTTTGACTTTCCTTACTAAATAAGTCATTTTCTACTTGATTTTTTTGGTCATTTGCTGTATTATTATTATAGGTTATGTTATCCGACGCTTGATTGAAAATCTTTCCAAGAATTTCCTCGAAAGCGGAAATCAGTTCGTTTCTGTCCGAAGTCGACGGAATCTGTGACATAACCTCGTTGAACGCTTCCTTCAGCATATAGCTGTTGGTATTGTACTTTGACAGCGTGTTGATTATCAGCGGTATGAGCGTCTGAGTGCGGTCGTCGCTGAGCAGGCTGTTGGATAAGTCGTTCAGAACATGCATGGTCTGATTTTTCAGCGCACCGTAATTTTCGCCGCTGCTTTCACCCCACGCCTTGCTGAGATTCATAAGGTTTTCCGAAAGGGTCTTGTTGGGGCTGAAATACTCCGAAAGGAATTTCATGTTGGAGGAAAGAGCGTCAAGTATCTGCTCCTTGCTTTGCGCAAAGTTCAGCGCTTTGAGCAGCACGCCGATGGATTCGTTCATATCCTCGTCGCCTGTTGACGCAAGCCTGCGGAGAAGGTCGTAGATTTTGTCGCCGCCGAAAATGGTGTTCTGCTCCTCCTGCGAGAGCATTTCATGAACCAGCCTGTCAGGACTTATGTAAAGGCTGTTGTTAAGCTCGTCAAGCTCTCCCGCAAGCTCGGTGTATCCATTTAGCTTTGCGGAGTTCAGAAGGTCGCTTGCGATAATCTCTCTAAGAGTATCCATTGCGGAGGCAGGATCTCTTGCAGTCTGAATTACAGGCGAGTCGTTGTCGTAACGGACATTGGCGTTGTTTATGCCGCCCGGCTTCTGGTCGGTTGCGGAGGTTACGCCGTTCTGCCTGTCAAGCTGATTTATATTAAACTGACCGGCATTGTTATTTAAAGTATTGGAATAGCTGCCGCCTGCGGCAGTAGTGCTGCTTACCTGTGAAATCTGTGGCAATTTTATCACACCTTTCGTCAGTTGTTAAGTCTGTGCTTATATTCTATCATATAAATTTTTAATTTTCAACAAAACAAAAAGCATTTTGAAAAAAATGTTACAATATATCCACCGATATATTAAGAAGGGAAGGACAAAACAATGGCTAAAGTTGAACCCGGAATGGAATCAATGCTTGACGCATACATCTTTGAGACAACCACGCTGCTTGAATCTCTTGATGAAATCCTTTTGCGCACAGAACAAGCCAACAAATTTACCGAGGACGACATTAACGAAATTTTCCGTATAATGCACACGGTAAAGGGCTCGTCTGCAATGATGGGATTTGAAAATCTGCAAAAGCTTGCGCACAAGGGAGAGGATATGTTCTTTATTATCCGTGAAGACCCTGCGAAAGTTACAGATGTAAGCTTTGTATATGATCTTGTTTTCCAGATGTCCGACCTTTTCAAGGCCGAAATCGAGGAAATCCAGAACAACGACGACTACGAACCTACAGACTTTTCAGATATTATCGCAAAGCTTGAGGAAGGCGCAAAAATGCTCAAGGGCGAGCTTGACGGCGTTGCGCCGTCCGCAAAGGAGCTTGCCGACGTAGGCGCTTCCGCAGCTGCCGCAACTGCCGCAGAAGCCGCTGCCGCTCACGACGACGGCTGCACAACGGTACGCGTGTTCTTCGAGGAAGGCTGCAAAATGGAAAACCTCCGCGCTTTCCTGCTTCTCAACAAAATCAGAGAGGTTGCGGAAGTAAAGAGCTTTGTTCCCGCCGACGTTGAATCAAACGCAGAAACTTCAAATTACATAATCGACAACGGCTTCCTTGTAACGTTTAAGGCAGACGACCCGCACGCTGTTCTCAAGGTTATCGAGGACGCGGTAAACGTTGAATCCTACGAGGTTATCGACAACGCTCATTCCGCCGAAAAGGCTGAAGCCGCTCCTGCGGTTCAGACAGAGGCTCCCGCGGCACAGCCCGCACCTGCCGCAGCAGCGGAAAAAGCGCCTGAAAAGGCTCCCGAAATTGCTGTCAAGCCTGCTGAAAGCAAACCGGTTGCAGCACAGAAATCCGCCCCCGCAAAGGACGACAAGAAAACAGCCACAAGCAGCACAGGCAAGCAGAGCCTTATCAGCGTAAACCTCCAGAAGCTTGACCAGCTCCACGATATAGTCGGCGAAATCATCACAACCGAGTCGATGGTTATCTCCAACCCTGAACTGGACGGACTTCAGCTTGAGAGCTTTTCAAAGGCTGCCCGTGAACTCAGAAAGCTTACAGACGAGCTTCAGGACACTGTAATGTCGATCAGAATGGTTCCGCTGACAGGTCCGTTCCAGAAGATGAACAGAATTGTCCGCGACATGAAGATGAAGCTGAACAAGGACGTTGAGCTTATCATTGACGGCGACACAACCGAAGTTGACAAGTCCATTGTCGATAACCTGAACGACCCGCTTATGCACCTTGTGCGCAACTGCATGGACCACGGCATTGAGGACACCGCCGAAGAGCGTATCGCGGCAGGCAAGCCTGCAAAGGGCACTATCAAGCTTTCCGCCATGAACGCGTCCGGCGAGGTTATTATCACAATCTCCGACGACGGCAAGGGCATCAACATTGAAAAGGTGCTTGCAAAGGCACAGGAAAACGGATTGCTCACAAAGCCGGTCGAAGAATATACCGAGCGTGAAATCCAGAACATGATTCTCCTGCCGGGCTTCTCCACAAACGAAGTCGTTACAGAATACAGCGGCAGAGGCGTGGGCATGGACGTTGTACGCAAGAATATTGAAAAGTGCGGCGGCTCCCTTACCCTTGAAAGCAAGGAAGGCGAAGGAACAACGTTTATTATTAAGATTCCGCTTACCCTTGCAATTATCGACGGTATGGAAATCAAGGTCGGCGGCAACATCTTCACCGTTCCGATCTCAAATATCAAGGAAAGCTTCAAGGTAACCCACGACCAGATAATCAAGGATACACAGCAGGGCGAAATGATCATGATCAGAGGCGTTTGCTACCCTATCATGCGCCTGCACCAGAAATTCAGCTTACCGACAGACGTTACGGAATTTGAGGACGGCATCCTGCTTCTTGTTGAGGCAGAGGGAAAGAGCGTATGCTTATTCTCCGACCGTCTTATCGGCGAACAGCAGGTTGTCGTTAAGCCGTTCCCGCCTTACTTAGGTCAGTATAATCTTAAGGCAGAAGGACTTTCAGGCTGTACAATCATGGGTGACGGCAGCATTTCACTTATCGTTGACGTCAACAATCTCATTGATACCTATTAAGGGAGGGATTTAACGTGGCAGATATAAAAGAACTGCTTGATAAGCAGACGCAGCTTCAGATTAGAGAAGCTGAGGCTAAAAAAGAAAAAGAAAGCGAAATCACAAAGGTACTTACTTTCTATATAGGCGACCAGATTTACGGCATTGAAATCCCATATGTAATTGAAATTATCGGCGTTCCGACCATTACAAAGGTTCCAGGAATCCCATCATACATAAAAGGTATAATCAACGTCCGCAGTAAGGTCGTGCCAGTTGTAAATATCCGCAGCCGTTTCGGCAAGGAAGAAATAGAAACCACCGACCGTACAAGCATAATCATAGTTGCTTCAAAGGACGTTCAGGTCGGACTTATCGTTGACGAGGTGCTTGACGTACTTTCTGTTACCGAAAAGCATATTGCGTCAACCCCTAAGCTTAGCGGTGTAAACGCCAACAAGTATATCGGCTATATTCTGGAAATGAACGACGGAATAAAGCTCGTTCTGGATATTCAGAAGCTCATTTACGATACCGATGACAACGGCTGAATCGCAAACCGATAACGAAAGGAAATGATTTATTATGCCTATGAAAATATCGGACGGCGATTTTACAAGACTTGTAACGTTTATTCACGAGAATTACGGCATAAATCTTTCACAGAAGCGCATATTGATTGAGGGAAGGCTGAGCAACGAAATCCAGCGCAAGGGTTTCAAGGACTTCACCTCCTACCTTGATATGCTGTTCAGCGACACAACGGGCACCGAAATGGTCGCCCTGCTCAACAAGCTTACAACAAACCATACATACTTTATGCGCGAGCCGGAGCATTACGAGTTTATGCGCAGCGAGTTTCTCCCGTATATGGAGCAGACAAAGCAGAAAAAGGTAATCTACCTTTGGAGCGCAGGCTGTTCCAGCGGCGAGGAAGCGTATACAAACGAAATGCAGATTATGGAGTATTTCGGCTCCTCAGCGTCTATGTGGGACACAAGAACCCTTGCAACGGACATTTCAATGAACGTTCTTGACAAGGCACAAAAGGGCATTTACCACGCGGAAAGCATGAAAAACCTGCCCCCGCAGTGGATTCCCAAATACTTTACTCCGCTTCAGAACGAATGTTATCAGGTGAAACCTTTTCTGCAAAAACAGGTTATTTTCAAGACCTTTAATCTTATGGAGCAGATTCCTTTCAGAAAGCACCCATTCGACCTGATTTTTTGCAGAAATGTCATGATTTATTTCGACCTGCCCACAAAGGTGGAGCTTGTAAAGCGATTTTATGACGTTCTTGCGCCCGGCGGATACTTATTTATCGGACACGCCGAAAGCATTCCCCGCGACGCAACAAATTTCGAATATATAAAGCCTGCTATCTACCGCAGGCCGCTAAATAGCTAAATAATTGAAAAGGATGATTACATTTGTCAAAAATCAGAGTTCTTGTCTGTGACGATTCATTGTTGTTCCGCGAAACAATAGCAAATGCGTTGAACGAGGACAAAGATATTGAAGTAATAGGAACAGCCTGCAACGCTTTTGAGGCAAGAGATAAGATTGTGCAGCTGCGCCCCGATGTAGTTACACTTGACGTTGAAATGCCGAAAATGAGCGGTATTGATTTTTTGAAAAAGCTGATACCCCAGTATCCGATTCCCGTTATAGTTGTTTCATCAAGCGCGGTTACTTCGTTTGACGCAATAAGCGCAGGCGCGGTTGACTATATCAAAAAGCCGATAGCTCACAGTATGGCGTCAATTCAGGTTTTTGCAGTCCATCTCTGCAACAAGGTAAAAATTGCCGCGGTTGCAAAGGTGAAGGTACCGAAAAGCAGCCAACTCAGCACGATGTCCGCGCTTAAGCTTAAATCGGCTGTTCCCAGCAGCAAAATTATCGCCCTCGGTGCAAGTACAGGCGGCACTGACGCTTTACAGGTAGTTTTGCAGAATCTGCCTGCCAACACTCCGGGCATTGTCATCGTACAGCATATGCCTGCCGGATTTACCAAAATGTACGCCGAAAGAATGGACCGAATCTGCCGCATGAACGTTAAGGAGGCAGAGGACGGCGACCGCGTGGAAACGGGCAAGGTCATAATTGCCGCAGGCGGTTTCCATCTGCGCCTTTGCAAGGACTTAAAGGGCTATTACGTTTCCTCTAAGCTTGGCGATAAAGTGTCGGGACACTGTCCGTCGGTTGATGTGCTTTTCGACAGCGTTGCCGATACAGCAGGCTCAAACGCAATCGGCGCAATCCTTACAGGAATGGGCAGCGACGGCGCAAAGGGACTGCTGAAAATGCGCAAAGCCGGCGCGTTTACAATAGGTCAGGATAAAGAAAGCTGCGTTGTTTACGGTATGCCAATGGTGGCTTACGACATTGGCGCAGTTGTAAAACAAGCGCCTTTACAAAACATTGCAGAGATAATACTTGAGAATTTATAAAAGC
>CAKSIR010000050.1 GCA_934462775.1 uncultured Ruminiclostridium sp. | reverse complement strand
GAGCAGCCCCCTTACCTAACAACATAAAAATTACAGCCCCCGGGCGAAGCCCGGTATAGCCTCAAGGCGCAGCCTTGCCGGGCGCAGCTCGGTATTGCCGCCGGACGCAGTCCGGGGCGCAGCTCGGAACAGCCTTGCGGCAATTGAGCAATGTGAAAATTGTGTGAAATTTTATTACTTAAAACCACATTTATTTACCTTACAAGCAAAATAAATGTAAAGGATTACAAGCAAAATTCGGGTAAAATCAAGATATTGTATTATGTTAGCCGAAGTTTACAATATGTGCATTAAATCTGGGTTTGAGCGAAATAAAAGGGACGGTAAAAAGTGTTTTTGTAGATATTGCAAATAAATATTTAAATTAGCCAAAATGAATTTATAAATCTTGACAATATGACCGCTATTTGTTATAATATATAAGACCAAGAGCGTCTTTTAAGGTATTTTGTCCAAATTAAAGTTAGATTAACTCTAACAAAACAAGAAAATGCGCTCAAAATTGTGCAGATTGCACATACGAAATTGCCATAAAAATGTAACAAAGTTACACAATTGAGGCTGAAAAGGTTTACACAAGGCTTTGCAGAGCGGTTCGGCAAAGCTAAGTAATAAAAGCTAATTAGGCTGTTGTTAATTTAACAAGAGAATTCAACAAGAGGGATATTATGTCGCTGGTTTTAAAAGCGGAAAACGTATCAAGACAATTTAAAATAGGCGACGGCAGCGTTGTTGACGCGCTGAAGAACATTAACCTCGAGGTTCACTCGGGGCAGCTTGTGTGTCTGCGCGGCAGGTCGGGATCGGGCAAAACCACCCTGATAAACATTCTGGGAGCGCTTGACCGACAGACGGGCGGAACGGTAACCTTTAAGGAGCAGAACATCGGCGAGCTTTCCGACGCAAAGCGCGACCATCTGCGGCGCCACGAAATGGCGTTTGTTTTCCAGTCGGTTGCCCTTATCTCCACAATGACCGCTTACGAAAACGTTGAATTTGCGCTAAGACTGGCGGGAACGCCGATGTCCGAGCGAAAGGCGAGGGCTAAGGAGTGCTTAACTCAGGTGGGACTTGAAAAGCGAATGAATCACCGACCGGGTGAAATGTCGGGCGGCGAGCAGCAGCGAGTTGCCATTGCCAGAGCGGTTTCCCACCGTCCCGAGATAATCTTCGCGGACGAACCTACGGCGGCGCTGGATACTCCGACGGGACTGGCGGTTGTAAAGCTTTTCCGCGATTTGGTCGCAAACAACGACCTTACAATAGTAATGACTACCCACGACGAGGCTATGATGGAGCTTGCGGACGTGGTTTATACGCTTGATGACGGCGTTATAACCGACACCGTTTACAATGACCTGACAAAAGGAGACGCATAATGCCGCAGAAAGTATTGCTTGCGCCGCCCGAAAACGTCATGGTGCGGTGCGAAAACCTAGTAAAGATATACAAAACCACAGATGTGGAGGTAATGGCGCTTCAGGGGCTTGACCTTACGGTTGAGCGGGGGGAGCTTATGGGAATCGTAGGCACCTCGGGTTCGGGTAAATCCACCCTGCTGAATATGCTTGGAGGGCTTGACAAACCCTCGGCGGGCAGCCTTTTCGTTGACGGAAAGGATATGCTCAAGTTTGACGAAAAGGACCTTATTAAATATAAACGCGAAACGGTAGGCTTCGTGTGGCAGAACAACGCGCGAAACCTTATCCCGTACCTGACGGCGGTTCAGAACGTGGAAATGCCCATGCTGCTCAGCGGCTACTCAAACAGGCATAACCGAGCGCTGGAGCTGCTGGATATGGTCGGTCTTTCCGCAAGGAAGAACTCTATGCTGGGGCAGATGAGCGGAGGCGAACAGCAGCGCGTCGCTATTGCGATAGCTCTTGCCAATAACCCCAAGCTGCTGCTTGCAGACGAGCCGACCGGCGCGGTTGACACCAAAACCGCAAACAGGGTGCTTGAAGTATTCAGGGAGCTGAACAGGCAGACGGGCGTTACTATTATCATAGTGACCCACGACACCAACCTTTCCAAGTCTATTGACCGAGTTGTGGCAATACGCGACGGAAAGACCTCCAGCGAGCTTATACGAAAGCACAGCTATAAAGATGAAATGATGTCGTTCGATCAGCTGTCGGAGCTTAGCGAGCAGCAGAAGGCTGAGGCTCTGAGCGAGGCTGAACAGGGACATGAGGAGCTTATCGTACTGGACAGGGTAGGCCGGCTTCAGCTGCCTAAGGATTATCTCAGCGCACTGGGATTAAAGGGCGGCGACAAGGTTCGGGTCGAGCTTGAAGAGGACAAGATAAGCATTTACAGAAGAGAATAAAGCACATTCTCGCAAGAGGAATGAATAGGAGAAATACCTATCCGAAACAATTTTCTTTACCCCGATGCAAATCGTGATATAAAAACTCAGTTCATCAAAGAAAGGTGGATAATATTTTGGCAAACTTGCGTAAGAAATCACTGAGAGCTGCAAGCTTACTCATGGCTGTTTGTATGTGCCTTACAATGCAGTCGGTTTCATTTGCCGATGAAACGGGAGAAAGCGAAACAGCCGCAGGAAGCGTTGCCGAGAATCTTGCAAGCCAGGTTGAAAGCGCCGAGCAGGAATCGGAATCCTCAATCAATGCAAGCATCATGGCAACAGGCGACAGAAACAACATTTACAGCGCGTATCTGGAAAGACACAGCGGCGCCGACAAGCCTCTGGACAAGGAAATTGTTATCAACGCCGTTGATTACGTTTCCACTGAGGACAACGAATCGGGCATAGCTCCGAGAGTTGAAAAGACAGACTATGAAGGCGTTTCCGACGTTCTTTACTGGAAGAACCACGAGGGTAAAATCAACTACAAGTTCAATGTTGAAAAAACAGGTCTTTACCATCTGGAAATGCTCTACTACCCGGTCAGCGGCGACAATACGACAGTTGAAGTCGCAATGCTCATCGACGGCGATTACCCGTTCACAGCGGCAAAGACATTCACGCTGGACCGCTACTGGACAGACGCTACACCGATTAGAAAAGACAGCAAGGACAACGATATTCGTCCTACACAGGCTGAATACGACTGCTGGGTAACTTATCCGATTAAGGATAAGGAGGGTCTTTTCAACGAGCCTTACTACTTCTATCTTGAAGCGGGCGAGCACACGCTTACCTTTGACGGTATCAAGGTAAACACAGTGTTCAAGTCCTTCACGTTCAAGAACTACGAGGATTCTCCCGAATATGTTAAGCCAAGCGACGCTGAAATTGCATCAACACCGGCTTTGACAACAACAAACGACATCGGTTCAAACACCATTTTCGTTCAGGGCGAACAGTCCGTGTACAAGACGGCTTCAACGCTGTACGCTACATACGACAGAACCTCCTGCATGACAAATCCGTCGCACCCGACAAAGCAGAGATACAACACAGTAGGTCAGGCGACATGGAATAAGGCGACTCAGGCAATCACCTGGGAGTTCAGCGTTCCTAACGACGGCTACTACAAGTTCAACTTCAAGGTTCGCCAGAATCAGATGAGAGGCTTCTTCTCAAACAGAAGGATTTACATTGACGGCGCTGTTCCGAATCAGGACTGCGAGGACGTAAAGTTCCCGTACGACGCTAACTGGTACTGCCAGACGCTTACTGACAGCAACGGCGACGATATGTACATCTACCTGACGGCAGGCAAGCACTCTATCACAATGGAAGCAATTCCGGGTTCAATCGGCGCTGTTATGCAGCGTCTGGACGATTTAGTATACACACTGAACTACTATTACAGACGTATTCTTATGATTACAGGTCCTGACCCTGACGAATACAACGACTACTTCGTTGATAAGCAGATTCCGGAGCTGTTAGACGTATTCAAGACGATTATCGACCAGTTATATGCCGAAAAGGCAGGCATCGAGGAGCTGACAGGCGGCGGCTCAGAGGCTTCATCGCTTCAGACAATGGCTGTTTACCTCCAGATGATGGTGGATAAGCCTGACGATATTCCTACAATGAAGGATACTCTTAAGGACTCTATCTCAACCGTATCCGCATGGATGCGCGACTACCGCGATCAGCCGCTCGAAATCGACTATATCGAAATCGGAACGGTAAACGAGAAGTTCTCTGCCGCACAGGGCAACTTCGTTGAAGAATTTGTATTCTCCTTCAACTCCTTTATCGGCTCGTTCTTCGAGGACTACACAATGCTTTCAGACAGCTCCACAACAGCGCTGAACGTATGGGTTTCACTGGGACGCGACCAGGCAACGGTAGTTAAGGAGCTGGTTGACTCCGACTTCAACGCAACTCACGACGGCGTCGAGGCTTCAATCAACCTTGTACAGGGCGGTATCCTTGAAGCAACGCTTGCAGGCAAGGGTCCTGAAATCGCCCTCTTTATCGGCGGTGACTTCCCGATTCAGCTGGCAGCCCGCGACCTGCTGGTTGACCTGACAAGATTCTCCGACTATGAGGATATTGTTGCGGAAAGATTCACTCCGAACATCGAAACGCTCTACACCTACAACGGCGGCGTTTACGGTCTGCCTGTTTCACAGACGTTCCCGATGATGTTCTACCGCACGGATATTCTGGAGGAGCTGGGCATTGAAGAGGTTCCCGAAACATGGGACGAATTTACAGACCTTATCCCTGTTCTCCAGAGAACATACTTACAGGCAGGCTTGCTATCACCTGCTTCCAACCTGTCAAGCTCGGTATTTGAGTCGGGCGATACATTTGCAATGCTGGTTCTCCAGACAGGCAACAACATCTACAACGACGATCTGACCAAGACTACATATGATCAGCAGTCCGTAATCAGAGCATTCGAAAGATGGACAAAGTTCTACACGGTATTTGACTTTGAGCAGACATACGACGCATTCTCACGTTTCAGAACAGGTGAAATGCCAATCGTAATCCAGAACTACACATTCTACAACCAGCTGTCGGTTTCCGCTCCTGAAATCAAGGGTCTGTGGAACTTCACGCTTGTTCCGGGTACGGTTCAGGAGGACGGCACAATCAGCCACGCAGCTAACTCAAGCTCCTCCGGCGCTATCATCTTCAACAAGGTATCCGATACACAGGCAGCATGGGAATTCATCAAGTGGTTCACCTCAACCGAGGTTCAGGTCGATTACGGCCGTACAATCGAAGCCCTTATGGGACCGATGGGACGTTTCGACACAGCCAACGTTCAGGCTCTTGAACAGCTGCCATGGTCAACCTCAGAGTACAACAAGATTTCCGCTCAGATGTCGGAAACAGTTGAAATCCCGATTATTCCTGCATCTTACGCAACAACACGTCATACGAAGAACGCATTCCGTGCTGTTGTAAACGACGCTTGGAACCCGCGCTATGCACTTTCTTCCTACAACCGTGACATCAACTCCGAAATCACTCGTAAGAATAACGACATTGCGCTTTACAAGGCATCTTAAGTCAGGTTCTCTCCTCTCCGAGGGGAGGAGAGAAACCGAATGTTAGGTTATGCAGAAATAAAATTTGAGGAGGAATCAGCTTGTCAGCAAAAGCTAAGAGTATGTATATCGAAGACAACAAGCTCAGATATACATGGCGCGAAATGAAGAAAAACGCAGGCGTTTACACGCTTCTTGCTCCCTACTTCATTTTGTTCACAATTTTCACGCTTATCCCGGTTTTAATGTCCCTGCCAATGGGCTTTACAAACTTCAACCTTGTTCAGGCTCCGAAATTTGTCGGACTTGACAACTTCTACGCATTGTTCCTCGAGGACGAGGTTTTCTTAAAGGCAATTCAGAACACGCTGGTATTCGCTATCGTAACAGGTCCGCTGTCATATATCATGTGCTTCCTGCTTGCATGGCTCATCAACGAGCTTCCCGGTCCGTTAAAGACAATTTTCACATTCGTCTTTTACGCGCCTACGCTTGCGGGCAACATCTACACAACATGGCAGCTTATCTTCTCAGGCGACGCTTACGGTATCGCAAACGCTTACCTTATTAACTTAGGTATCTTAAAGGGCGCCCGTCAGTGGCTCACAGACGCAAACTACATCATGGGCGTTGTAATCGTCGTTCAGCTCTGGTTATCCCTTGGCGCAGGCTTCCTTGCTCTCCGCGCAGGTCTTCAGGGTATTCCGCGCGACCGTTACGAGGCAGGCGCTATCGAAGGTGTTAAGAACAGATTCCAGGAGCTTCTTACAGTTACCGTTCCTGCAATGGGACCGCAGCTTCTGTTCGCAGCCGTAATGCAGATTACAGCTTCGTTCACAGCCGGCGACGTCGGTCGATTCCTGACCGCCTTCCCGTCGACAGACTACGCTGCTCACACAATTATGACCCACGCTTTCGACTACGGCTCCATCCGTTACGAAATGGGCTACGCTTCGGCAATATGCTTTGTATTGTTCGCGGCAATGCTTCTCTGTAACTGGGCAATCAAGAAATTGCTCGGCAAGTATCTTGACTGATAAAAGTCAAATATTTATTTGAAAGGACGGTAGTCATGAGGGTTAGAAAATCCAGAAAAAAATATGGCGGCTCTGTGGGCGGCGATATTGCAATATTTATCTTACTGCTTTTAGTCGGACTGTTCATGCTGTTCCCGATTTATCTGTCAGTTGTACAGTCGTTAAAGCCTTCGGAAGAACTTTTTATGTTCCCTCCAAAGCTTTATGTAATGAGAATTACGGACCAGAACTACGTTGACCTGTTAAATACAGCTTCAAATATGTGGGTTCCGTTCTCGCGCTACGTATTCAACTCCGTATTCGTTGCGGTAGTTGTTACCATTGCTCAGCTTATCTTCTCATCGTCGGCAGCTTATGCACTTGCAAAGGCTCGCTTCCCGGGTCAGAAAGCGCTGAACAAGATTATCGAAATCGCCCTGCTGTTCACATCTACTGTAACATTCATCATGCAGTACATGGTTATGGCTGCTATGGGTCTTATCGATACATACTTCGCAATCACCCTGCCATTCATCGCAACCCCGATGGGTCTGTACCTGATGCGTCAGTTCATGGGTCAGATTCCGGACGCGGTTATCGAGGCTGCAAAGCTTGACGGCGCAGGTCACTGGAGAACCTGCTGGCAGATTGTTATGCCGAACGTTAAGCCTGCATGGCTCACCCTGATGATCTTCGCATTCCAGGGCGCATGGCAGATCACAGGTTACTCCTTTATTTATAACGAAGCACTTAAGCCAATCCCGACTGTTATGCAGCAGATCTCCGCTTCAGGTATTGCCAGAGCGGGCGTTGCGGCTGCCGCGGTTGTTATCACCATGATTCCGCCAATGCTGGTATTCGTGTTCTGCCAGAGCAACGTACTTGAAACAATGGCGTCCAGTGGTCTTAAGGATTGATGAAAGCTGAAATTACTTATTCCAATATAAGAAAGGATGATATTAGTGCCGTTATTTAAAAGGATAACAGCAGGACTTATGGCTGCGGTAATTGCAGCTTCCTCGTTGGTTGTTTCCTCCTCGGCTGATCAGCCATACGAAGGCTACAACTACGACTGGTGGAACGATCCGGTTCCGTCCCAGAACGGCTATGTTGTCGATCAGGTAGTTTCCGGCATCGACCTCGGCATCGGCGGACTGAACGAACCTAACGATATGTTCGTTGACGACGAAACAGGCGACTTCTACCTCGTTGATACAAGAAACAACCGTATCGTCATTACCGAAGAAACCTTCGATCCGGCTAAGGTAAAGGTAATGGATACATTCACCTACGCCGACAACTACAAGGACGCGTCAAAGGCGGGTACGACAACCACCCTTAACGCTCCGATGGGCGTATATGCTATTCATCACAACGATGAAACGCTGATTTACATTGCAGACTCCTCAAACGACCGTGTTCTCGCCTGCTACGCAGACGGTACGGTTTGGATGGAATACACAAGACCCTCCTCTGACGTTTACGAGGCTTCCGTTACTTATAACCCGAGAAAGGTTATCGTTGACAAGGCGCTGAACGTTTACGTTGTAATCAAGTCGATTACTCAGGGTGCGGTTGTATTCTCACAGGACGGAACATTCAACGGCTACTACGGCGCAAACCGCGTTGAACAGACCGCCGAGGTTATCGCCAACGCGTTCTGGAAGCTGGTTCTTACCCGTGAGCAGGTACTGAAGATGAAGCGTAACGTTTCAGTCGAAATCTCCAACCTGGATATTGACGACGACGGCTTTATCTACACGGTTACAGAGCTTAAGAGCGCCGAAACGGACGTTCTCAAGAAGCTGAACCCGGCAGGTACGAACGTATTCACAAACATGGGTCTTGACGAAACCACGTTCGGCGACGTTGCAAGCTACTACTGGAACGGTAAGACCTACGCCTCCTCAATCGTTGACGTTGACGTTGACGGCGACGGCAAGATTCACCTGCTGGACTTCACAACAGGACGCGTATTCCAGTACGATGAAGAGTGCGATCTGCTGTTCATCTTCGGCGGAAAGGGCTCCCAGAAAGGTCTGTTCACTTCCCCGACAGCCGTTGAAACCTACGACGGCAAGGTTTACGTCTTAGACGGACGTAAAAACTCGATTACCTCCTTTAAGTCCACGGAATTCGGCGAAATCGTTCATACAGCCATTGCTTACTTCAACAAGGGTCAGTACGACGAGGCAAAGGGTCCGTGGGAAGAAGTTTTAAGACGTGACTCCAACTACTGGTTCGCGTACATCGGTCTTGGCAACGCCTACCTGAACGCAGGCGAATACCAGACGGCTATGGACTATTTCTACAGAAACTCCCGCGCAGGCTACAACCGTGCGTTCAAGGATTTCCGTATTGAGTTCATCAGAGCAAACTTCAATGTATTCATGATTATTATTCTTGTGGTAGTTATCCTGCTTATCGCATTCCACTACTTCCGCAAGAGCAGAAAAAAGAAAAAAGCGGCGGGAGGTAACAAGAAATGATGCGTTTTGATTTAGATTTACCCGCTTGGAAATGGCCTTTCTACTGCGCAAGACACCCATTCGAGGGCTTCGACGATCTGCGCTGGAAAAACGGCTACAACATGAAGGTGGCACTGGTTATCGTCCTCTGCTTCTTCGTTATCAATGTTTGCCAGGCAATGATGACAGGCTTCCTGTTCAACAACACTTACGTTAAGGTTTTCAACATCGTTCCTTACTTCTCATCATCCGTTATCATGTTCTTCACATGGGTTGTGGGCAACTGGTCGCTGTGTACCTTATTCGACGGCGAAGGTAACATGAAACGTATCTGCTGCGTATCGGCGTACTCTCTTGTTCCTTTCCTTTTCTCACAGGTTATTACAACAATCGCTTCCAACTTCCTGCTCAGAACCGAAGGCGCTTTCATCAGCTTCATTCAGTATCTCGGCATAGCGTGGTCGGTAATCCTGATTATCTCGGCTATGAAAACTGTTCACCAGTATTCGATTCCGAAAACACTTATCGCCATCATCTTTACGGTTGTTGCGATGGTAATTATCCTGTTCTTAGTGGTACTGCTCCTTACACTGTTCCAGCAGGTATACGTATTCTGCTATTCAATCTACACTGAGCTTATGTATCGATTTAGCGTCTGATAATGACGGGCAGTGTCCCGTCGGACAGACATTACAAAATAAACCTTATTCTGATAAATGGTGGTGTAAAAATGCTGAAATTACGGAAAAAGCTGTTAATCGGTATTCTCACAGCTGCAATCGCTCTCTCCGCTACACAGACAGTCGTATGGTCTGACGCAGAGGAAGAGCCTGTTGACGAAACAGTAGCCGCTGAGGAAACAGCCGACGACGCAGCAGCCTCCGAAGATACAGGCTCAGACGAAGCTTCCGACGGCGAGGAGGAAGCAGTGCTTGTAACAGACGAGGAAGCACTTGCTAAGTGCTCACTGAAGGCTGAAAACTCCAAGTTTGCCCTCTATGTAAACGAGGAGGAGGCAACCTTCGGTTTACTTGTTAAGTCCAACGGCTATATCTGGTGGTCCAGCCCTATTAACGCTGACAACGACCAGATCGCAAAGGGCGTACAGATCAAGACAATGAAGTCAATGTTCTACATGAACACGGGCGACCCTGTTGTTCACCGTTCAACAAAGTATACTTCATTCGAACACAGCGTTTCAAAGAAAAGCTTTACCGTTGACGACATCGAAAACGGCGTAAAGTTTACTTACAATTTTGCAAGAACCGAAATGTCCATTCCAATGGAGATCGTTCTTGAGGAGGACGGACTTTCGGTAACAATCCCGACAAGCGAGATTACAGAGGGTCTTGCAGAATCAACAACCGAGGGCGGCGCCGCACTTCTCGACATCAACTTCCTTGCAAGCTTCGGCGCAGGCGGACTTGATGAAACAGGCTACATGGTAGTTCCTGACGGTTCGGGCGCAGTCATCAACTTCAACAACAAAAAGACAAACACAACGGTTTACTCCGCTCAGGTTTACGGCAGGGATTTAACTGTAAACCAGCTTACCGCTCCTGCAATCGACGAACAGATTTACCTCCCTGTTTTAGGCATGGTAAAGAAGGGCGACAGCGGCGACAACGCGTTCCTCGCAGTCGTAACGCAGGGCGACAGCTACGCTCATGTAAACGCAAGCGTTTCCGAGCAGTCCACAACATCGTACAACTCCGTATGGTTCAGCTTCGACTGCCGCACGCAGGATACCTTCTACATGGGTTCCGCAAACAAGGAGCTTAACGTTTACGAAGCCGGCGACATCAAGGTCGGCGACCTTACGGTTAAGTATTACCCGATTACGGGCGACGATCTGAGCTACTCAGACCTTGCCGACGTTTACAGAAACTACCTTGTAAACGAAAAGGGCGTTACAAAGAAAACGACAGCCAACGACGCTCCGTACTACCTGACCCTTGACGGCGGTACAATGAAGAGCCAGTCTATCGCAGGCTTCCCTATTGAAATGGAAACAGCCGCTACAACTTACGAGCAGGCTCTTGAAATTATCGGCGCGCTTGAGTCAAACGGCGTAGACAGCATGATCGTTGACTACAAGGACTTCAACGCGGCAGGCATTGTGGGAATGATTCCGGCGGCGGTTGACTACTCCGGCACGCTGGGCGGCAAGGACGACTTCAACAAGCTGAAGGAATATGCTGCTGCCAAGAACTACAAGCTGTTCCCAAGCGTTGACATTATGGAATATTACCGCTCCGGCAACGGTTACAGCTTCACCCTGAACGCCGCAATCCAGATCAGTAAGTCCTACGCTTCACAGAACGAATACGACCTTGCTTTCGGTATTCCTCACCAGACAAAGAGCTCGTGGATGGTGCTGTCGCCATACTACTGGACAGACCTGTTCAAGAAGCTTACCGACTCCTTCACAAAGGAGGGCATTACGGGAATCGCCCTCAAGCAGGCTACATCAACGCTGTACAGCGACTTCAGCCGCTACAACCTTGAAAATCGCCGCTACATTCTCAGAGGCGACGCTCAGCAGATTCTCGTAAACGGCTATCAGCAGATCAAGAACGCAGGAATGAGCCTTTACGGCGAGGCTGCAAACGCTTACGCGCTTCCTTACGTTGATTATCTGTCAGACGTTCCGCTTTATTCTTCAGACTACGACTTATTCGACTACGATATTCCGTTCTACTCAATGGTAATCCACGGACTTGTTCCTTACACAACAAAGGCTATCAACTCCAACGCCGACGCTCAGGAGTTAAGACTGTTAGCCCTTGCAACAGGTACGCCGCTCCACTACGAGCTTATGTACACTAACCCGAACAAGTTCACAGACAGCGAATACGACAATCTGTACTACACAAACTACCAGGGTTGGATCGAACGCTCCGCAAGCGAGTTCCAGCTGTTCAAGGACGTTGTTTCAGGCGTTTCCGACGCGGAAATCACCGACTATAACAGAATGAACGCCAAGGAAATCGAGGTTACATATTCAAACGGCACAGTTATTTATGTAAACCTTTCGAATAATGTTATCAAAGTCAACGGCAGCGAATTTAAGCTTGCCGATTACGGATTGGAAGGAGTAATTGAGTAATGAGTGATTCAACTTTCAACCCAAATGAGATCAATGAAGCAAACGAGCTGAATGAAACAATCAAGGCTGAAGAAGTTGCAGAAACACCTGTAAGCCCTGCTCCTGCTGAAGCTGAGCAGACTGCGGAAACGGCTGCCGAAGAGGCTCCCGCCGAGGCAAAGAAGCCTGCGGCTCAGCACATGACAGCTTCCGCCGCAGCTCTTAACGCAGACGGCGAGGTTGACATCAGACGTCAGAAGCCCCGCAAGGAAACAAAAATAAAGAAAGCCCGCATCTCCTACGAGCGTAAAAAGGGTCTGTACGGTTACGGATTCCTCGCTCTGTGGATTGTCGGCACGCTTTATATGTTCATCATTCCGCTTTTCCAGTCAATCTGGTACTCCCTGTGCTTTACGGACCTTGTTTCCGATAAGGCAAAGATGGAGCAGTACGGAATGAGCGCACCGGGTATCTACACCGAGTGGAACAACTTCAAGAACTACTCCGACGCATTCCTCACCGACCAGAAGTTCCTCCCGAACTTAACGTCGTCGCTGGGCGAAATGCTTCCTAAGACGGCAATGATTCTGGTGTTCTCGCTGTTCGTTGCTTTGCTCTTAAACCAGAAGTTCAAGGGCAGAACGCTCTGCCGTGCGATCTTCTTCCTGCCGGTTCTGGTAGCCACCGGTCCTGTACTGGCGGTTATCAACGGTGATATGCTCTCGCAGGGCATTTCGGACGCGTCGCAGTTCAGCTCGCTGTTTAAGGCTGACCTTGTTGACGAGCTGCTGGTATTCCTGGGTATGAACAACGTAAGCCAGCAGCTTACGGAAACCATTCAGTCCCTGACCAGCGACATTCTGAACCTTGTATGGAGCTCAGGTATCCAGATTCTGATATTCCTCTCCGCGCTTCAGGGCGTTCCCGTTGCGGCAAAGGAGGCAGCTCAGATGGAGGGTGCAACAGGCTGGGAATTCTTCTGGAAGATTACATTCCCGACAATCAGCCCGATGATCCTTGCAAACCTGATTTACACGGTTATCGACTTCTTCGTAGATTCCGAAAACCCTGTAATGCAGCAGGTTATGGCTCAGGCTACCGCCTGGAACCACGGCTTCTCGGCAGCGCTGGCTTGGATTTACTTCGTAATCGTTGCGGCTGCGCTGGGTATCATCATGGCGATTGCGTCAAGATTCGTATTCTATCAGGTTGACTAAGGAGGAACTAAAGTGGCTGAAAAAGATTTTGAAATGAAAGACACTGCTGACGTTACTCCCGTAGTAACCGATGAAGTAATCAACAACGCTATGGCGGCAATGGACGCGTTTGACGAGAATGCGTCCGAGGCTGCTCCCGAAGCTCCCGCGGCGGCTGCTGCCGAGCCTGAAAAGGCTGACGTAAAGCCGGTATCAAACGAGCCGGTTAAGTCAAAGAAGCAGCTCAAAAAGGAAGAAAAGGAAAGACTTAAGAAGTACCATGTAAGCAACTGGGAAATCATCAAGAACTACCGCAACTACAACGACCAGGAAAAGAAGCACTACCGCTACATTTTCGGCAGACGTATCAGCGACAGAGTTTGGCCGGTTTTCCGCTTCCTGATTCTGTTCGGACTTGCATTCGTTATCATGCAGCCAATGCTGTACATGATTTCAACGGCTATCCGTCCGCAGAGTGAAATGTCCGACCCGTCCGTAATGTGGATTCCGAAAACAGTTACTATCGGAAATATTCAGGACGTATGGACAGCGACAAATTACCCTGCGCTTATCGGCAACACGCTGCTGGTAAATATTATCTGTTCTGTTCTTCAGGTTGTAACCTGCTCAATCACAGGCTACGGCTTCGCAAGATTCAAGTTCAAGGGCAAGGGCTTCCTGTTCGCTATCGTAATCATGCAGATTATCGTTCCTGTACAGATTATCCTTATCCCGCAGTTCATGCAGTTCAGATACTTCGATATTTTCGGTATCTTCAATGCAATCACAGGTTCTCCGCTGAACCTTACCGACAGCCCGTGGGCGCTGTATTTGCAGGCATTCTTCTGCAACGGTATCCGTGCAGGTCTGTTCATCTTCCTGTTCAGACAGTTCTTCAGAGGACTTCCTAAGGAACTGGAGGACGCTGCGTACCTTGACGGCTGCGGACCTTTCCAGACATTCGTCAGAATCATGGTTCCGAACGCAAGAACATCGTTCTTAACAGTATTCATCTTCTCAGTAGTTTGGTACTGGAACGACTCTTACGTTTC
The DNA here is from genome assembly GCA_934462775.1 of uncultured Ruminiclostridium sp. Classification (GTDB taxonomy): domain Bacteria; phylum Bacillota; class Clostridia; order Oscillospirales; family Ruminococcaceae; genus Ruminiclostridium_E. The sequence goes on along the minus strand of CAKSIR010000050.1, from coordinate 438 downwards.
CGGTATGTTCTACACAAAGTCCAACACAGTTGCGCTTGCTATCCAGAACCTGGACAACACAATGTCCGCATGGCTCAACGGCGGTACTCCGCAGGGTACGGCTGCCGACTACCTGGTATGGATTGAGGCAGGATGCTTACTGTCACTTATCCCGATCCTTGTTATGTACATCTTCTTACAGAAGTACTTCGTTGAGGGTCTTGAACGTTCCGGTATTACCGGTATGTAACCGGACTGCGTCCGGCGGCTGTTCCGCCTTTTAATATGTTTTATGAAATTCCGCCGTTGGTGTAACGGCGGGATTTTTTTGTTGTGTTCATGCGCCGCACGGGCTTTTTGTTTTAATTTTGCACTTGGTTTGAAAGGGGGCTACTCGCCCCCTTGATAGAGTTGGATTAGATTACAAGGGAGCAATGAACCCCTCGCCCTATTCTTTGC
>CAKSIR010000049.1 GCA_934462775.1 uncultured Ruminiclostridium sp. | reverse complement strand
CCGGCCCGTTGGTCAAGCGGTTAAGACATCGCCCTTTCACGGCGGAATCATGGGTTCGATTCCCGTACGGGTCACCAACATAAAAACCTCACAAATGGCTTTATAGAGCGGTTTGTGAGGTTTTTTATTTATCAAGAAGCAAATGAAGGTTTAAAAAATTTAATGAAGAACGTCGCAAAAATGCTTTAAATCATAAAATGAAATTTAAAAGCAGAATTCATACATTTGCTCATTCAGGCTTTGATATTTTATTTTCCAGCCAGTTCATAAGCTCGCTTCGTGCATGAATCACAAGCGTTCTTTACATCCTGAACAAGTTCTCCTTCATATAACCGTTCCAATCCGGCGAGTGTTGTTCCACCCGGAGAGGAAACCTGCTTAATAAGCTGATCAACCGTCATGCCTGAGCTTGTCAGCATTTTTGCAGAACCAACCAACGTCTGAGCAAACAGGTTAAGCGCAGCCGTTTCATCAATTCTGTTGTCTTTTGCGTACTCGATAAAGCCTTTTGCGAATAGATAAATGAAAGCGGGAGAGCTGCCGTTTATTGCGATAACTTCTTTCATTTTATCAATAGGAATGACTTCAACAATTCCGCAGCTGCCGATTACGGATTTGGCAAAAGCAAATTCTTCATCGGTAGTCTTTTCATCGGTGGACATTGCGCTTGCGCCAAGTCCAAGCATCATAGGAGTGTTTGGCATAACCAGAACTACTTTTACGTTTGCATTTGTTTTTGAACGAATGAATTCCTCAGAAATGCCGGCACAGATTGAGATAAAAACAGTATCGGCATTAACGTTGCTCTTTATTTTTTCAAGAACATCGCCCAGCACCTGCGGTTTTACCGCCAGCAAAACGTACTTGCAGCCTTCAACTACTTCCCTTTCGCTTTTTGCGGGAATAACTCCGCATTCGGTCAGTGCGGCAAGCTTGTTTTCATCCTTATCGAATGCGTGGATTTCAACGTCCGCGCTGCCTCCTTTTACGCCGCGCATAATAGCGCTGCCCATATTTCCTGCGCCTAAAACTCCTAACTTGTTCATAGCGTGACAATCCTTTCCGATCGGTTTAACCACCTACATGATTTCTGTCATAAGATGGGAACATTTTTCTGTAAGCAAGCTTAATCGGAATAAGTATTGCAACCAACATTACAACGCCCACCGGCAGTGCAATTGCATTCGAAATTACTCTCGTCCACAAAACCGTGAAGAAGCCCCTGCCGTCGCCGCCGATAAAGCCATAGGAATACAGTGCAATCGTGTTCAGCAGCAGATTGCACACCACTACCACAACGCCTCTTGCAAGAGCAATTCTAAGCACCTGCCTGAGAGTCTTTTCCGGCTTGAGCGTGTAAAGGAAAAGACCGTACAGCATTCCCTCCAGAGCCGTTATAAGGGACAGCCACACAATAAATCCTCCTACCGGATTTACCAAATAACCTACCAAGTCACAGGCAAAGCCTGACAATAAGCCGACTGTCGGACCGAACAGCATTCCAATTACCGCAAGAGCAAGAAACGCAAAGTTGATTTTCAGAAATTCACCTATTCTGATTGAGCCGAACCCGTCCAGAACAACAAACAGCGCAATAAATACACCAACTGTGGTGATACACTTAACGCTGCGTAATTCACGGAGGGAGTTCTTGAAGCTTTGTAAAATAAAAGCCATATTTACCTCCTCTGTTACGCTAATACATAAGAAAGAAAGCAAGTATGGCTCGCTTATTCTATTTTATGCACAGCGAGATGCGAACATTGAACCGCAAGTCGCAAAGACTTTTCGTCTGCACGGCAACTCTCCGTCCGCGCAGCACTTAACGCACAATGTCCTACTCTGTTAAAATTTATGCAATCGCACTATGTGCGTAATTGCCATTAGAAGCTGATTTCGTCAGCAATTCTGTAAAGATCCTCAGGGAACGGCTTTTTCATAGATAAAGCTTCCTGAATGTCGCAGTCGTAAATCTTGTCGTTTCTAAGACCTACAACCTTGTTGCCGATGCCTCTTGAAAGAAGGTCAACAGCATAGTAACCCATCTGGCTTGCAACAACTCTGTCGCGAACTGTCGGTGAACCGCCGCGCTGAACGTGACCGAGGATTGTAGCTCTGGACTCAACGCCTGTAAGCTGTTCAATCTGCTTTGCAATTTCCTGTGAGTTGCCGATACCCTCGGATACAACAATGATGAAGTGGTGCTTGCCTGTTGCCTGCGCCTTCTTAATCTTTGTTACAATATCTTCGATTGTGTACGGCATTTCCTTTGTGACAATGTATGTTGCACCGCAGGCAATACCGGTGTTAAGAGCGATGTAACCTGCGTTGCGTCCCATAACCTCAACAACGGAGCATCTGTCGTGTGACTGCGTTGTATCTCTCAGCTTGTCAACCAGCTCCATAGCTGTATTCATAGCTGTATCGTAGCCGATTGTATAATCAGTCATGGCAATGTCGTTATCAATTGTTCCCGGCAGACCAACGCAAAGGATTCCTCTTGCGGAAAGGTCAGCTGCGCCGCGGAAAGAACCGTCGCCGCCGATAACAACCATACCCTCGATACCATGTTCAATACAGGTTTTCTTTGCCTTCTGAAGGCCTTCTTCAAATCTGAATTCCTGGCAGCGAGCTGTGTAAAGCATTGTTCCGCCGTGCTGAATTGTATCAGATACGCTTCTCATTGTGAGCGGCTTGATTTCGCCGTTGATAAGGCCGTTATAGCCTCTGTAAATACCAACAACCTCCATGCCCTTGCTGATACCTGCTCTTACAACTGCTCTGATAGCAGCGTTCATGCCCGGTGCATCGCCGCCGCTTGTTAATACGCCAATCTTCTTCATACTGGGTTCTCCTTATATCTTAAATAATAAATATTTCAAAGTCTATTGTACACCATTTTGCTTTAAAACGTCAATACCTTTTGCCGCAAAACAGACTTATTTTAATATAATATTACCTTTTCCACAAATTTTCGCAAGTTTTTCCATAAGTTCTTTTGTAATATTTACACCGTTTATTCCGTTAAGGGACTTTACCTCCCTTGTGTCGCTGTAACAAAGCCGGATTTTGTCTTTGCCGCGGCAGGCGGATACGGCTTCATAAATTTCGGAAATCAGCTTTACATCATCGGATTTCACCTTGATATAAATACCGCTGTACTGAGGAATTTCCAGCTTTTCGGCAGGTATAGCCGACCTTGCCAGCAGCTTCGCGTCATCCTCGTCCTTAGTGGAAATAGTGCCTGTAACAGCTATGACCTGATTATCGCTCAGAAATCCCCTGCATTCATCGTAGACATCGCTGAAAATAACGACATCGATAGCGCCGAGCTGATCCTCGAGGGTTATAAAGCACATATCTCTGCCCGACTTTGTACGAAGCTGTTTTTTGCCGGCAATCATGCCGATAATTGCAGCTGTCTGCCCATCGCGGCAGTCGGCAAGTCCAGCCTTTGCGCCGTTGATTATATCTGCGGTGGTTTTACAGCCGTTTAGCTTAATATATTTAGAGTAATCGTCAACAGGATGTCCCGAAACATACAGACCAATGCTTTCCTTTTCCATCTGTAAAAGCTGGCCTTTTCTGAATTCAGCCACATCAGGCATTTCAAAATCGCCGCCTTTTTTGTCGTCGTCAACTTCACTGAAAAAGTCAAGCTGTCCCTCAATATTGTTATTGCGGCGCAGCGTAAGCTGTTCCATTATCTGCTCGTATGAGGAAATCATCTGTCGGCGGTTATGCCCCAGCGTATCAAGCGCGCCCGATTTTATCAGCGCCTCGACCGCTCTTTTGTTTATGCCGTGTTCGCTCATTCTGCGGCAAAAGTCATAGAGGTTTTCAAAGCGGCCTTTTTTTCGTTCTTCAATAATTGACTCAATTACATTTCTGCCGAGATTTTTTATTGCCAGCAGCCCGTACCTTACTCCCCCGTCTGTAACAGTAAAGCTGAGCATACTTGAATTCACGTCGGGAGCAAGCACCTTTATCCCGTTGTTGTCGAGGTCGGTAATGTACTCGATAAGCTTGCCCGTATTGTCAAGAACGCTGGTCATAAGCGCAACCATGTATTCCTTATAATAATGACGGCGCAGATAGGCGGTCTGATATGCAAGATAAGCGTATGCAGCCGCATGGGACTTATTGAACGCGTAAGTTGCAAAGGACGCCATCTCGTTCCATATCTCTATTGCAGTATCTTCGGGAACGCCGTTTTTTACCGCTCCGCAGTTTGTATCGGTGCCGTAAATAAACGCGTCCCGTTCCTTTTCCATTACCTCTTTCTTTTTCTTCGCCATCGCCCTGCGCACAAGGTCGGCGCGCCCGTATGAGTATCCTCCAAGCTGTCTGCAAATCTGCATTACCTGCTCCTGATAAACAATACAGCCGTAGGTCACCTCCAAAATCGGCTTTAAAAGCGGGTGCTTGTAGGTTACTTTTGACGGATTATGCCTGTTGGCAATGTATGTCGGTATGGAATTCATAGGACCCGGACGATAGAGGGAAATTGTGGCTATCAGATCCTCAATCGATGTCGGCTGAAGCCTTGAAAGAACGGCGGTCATTCCGCCGCTTTCAAACTGGAAAACGCCCATTGTACCGCCTTTGGCAAGCATATCGAAAACAGCCTTGTCGTGCTCGTCAATTTTAGCCAAATCAAAATCGGGATTATTCCTCTTAACAGACTTGCAGCAGTCGTCAATAACAGTAAGGTAGCGCAGTCCCAGAAAGTCCATTTTAAGCAGTCCGAGCCGCTCCAGCGTACCCATCTGATACTGCGTAACCACGCAGCCGTCCGTTTTCTGAAGCGGAACATAATCTGCCACAGGGTCGCGGGTTATTACAATTCCCGCCGCGTGCATTGAAGCATGACGCGGCATTCCCTCAATTTTCAGCGCCGTGCGTATCAGCTTATCAACCTCGCCGTCCGTTGTCATCAGCTTTGCAAGCTCTTTCTGTTCGCTCAGCGACCGCTCAATTGATGCGCCAAAGGGAATCAGCTTTGCAACAGAATCCACCTTTCCGTAAGGCAGACCCATCGCTCTGCCTGCGTCGCGGAGTGACTGTCTTGCCGCAAGAGTACCGAAGGTTATTATCTGCGCAACATGATCCTCGCCGTATTTGCGCGCAACGTAATCAATTACATCCTGACGTCTGATGTAGCAGAAATCCACGTCGAAATCAGGCATACTGACTCTTTCGGGATTGAGGAAACGTTCAAAAAGCAGATTGAAGCGCAGCGGTTCAATGCTGGTTATTCCCATTGCATAGGCGCATATTGAACCTACGCCCGAACCTCGTCCCGGACCTACGGGAATGTTTTTACTCCTTGCGTAGCTGATAAAATCGGCTACAATAAGATAGTAGTCCACAAATCCCATTTTTGAGATAACATCAAGCTCGTATTTGGCTCTTGCGACAACTTCATCGGGCAGCGGATTTCCGTAACGCTTGATAAGTCCGTCACGGACTGCGTTTCTGAAATAACGCTCGTTATCGGTTACGCCCTCAATGCGGTAATATGGCAGCCTGGTGACGCCGAATTCAAAGGTTACATTGCACCTTTCCGCAATTTTTATGGTATTCTCAATTGCTTCAGCCCTGAAAAGCGCCGCCATTTCATCGCCGCTTTTAATGTAAAACTCCCTTGTCGAAAGCCCCATTCCGCTTTTTTCGTCAACAGTGGTGTTGGTTGCAATGCACATGAGGACGTGCTGAACCTCGCTGTCGTCCCTCGTCAGATAATGGGCGTCGTTTGTTGCACAAAGAGGGATTCCCGTTTCGGCGGAAAGACGGTACAGCAAAGGCAGTATCTCACGCTGTTCGGGGATTCCGTGATCCTGCACCTCAATGTAATAGTTGCCCTCTCCGAAAATTTCAAGATACTTAAGCGCAGTTTCCTTTGCCCTGTCATAAGCTCCGCTCAGCAGCAGCCTCGGAATTTCTCCCGACAGGCAGGCGGACATACAAATTAGTCCGCCGCTGTACTTTTTCAGCGTTTCAAGATCGCATCTCGGCTTATTGTAAAACCCCGTGACGAATGCGTCAGAAACCAGCTTTATAAGATTCTGATAGCCGCGGTTATCCCTGCACAGCAGTATAAGATGATACGGCGACATATCGGCTTTGGTCGCCTTGTCGAATCGGCTGTTTTGCGCAACATAAACCTCGCAGCCTATTATTGGCTTGATTCCCTGTTCAACGCACTCGTTGTAAAAATCCACACAGCCGTACATAACGCCGTGGTCGGTGATTGCCACCGCCTTCTGCCCCAATTCCTTTACACGAGAAACAAGCCCCTTGATTCGGCAGGCGCCGTCAAGAAGGCTATACTCTGTATGAACGTGCAGATGAACAAAATCTGTCATAACTATCCTTTATTTCTAAGACTGTCCGCAATTCTGCTTATTCTGCCGAGGCGGTGATTTACTCCGCTTCTGCTGATTGGCGGATTCAGCATTTCGCCTATTTCACGAAGCGACATATCAGCGTTTTCAAGGCGAATTTCAGCAACCTGCCGCAAATCCTCGCTTAGTGAGTTAAGCCCTTTAAGCTGTTCAATAAGCTCTATGTCCTCTATCTGCTTCTGGGCGGCGGCGACAGTTTTGCCTATGTTTGCAGCTTCACAGTTTACTGCGCGGTTTACGTTGTTGCGCACGTCCTTGTAAATCTTCACATTCATGATTTCCATTGAGTGAAGCATTGCGCCTATGTATGTCAAAAAGTCGGAAATGCGCTCGCTTTCCTTTGCATAGAGAAAAGCCTGTCCTCCTCGTGTGGACTTCTTTATAGACATTCCCTGCTCGTTTATCAGCGAATAAATCGCGCTGCATTTTTCCTCAGTCGACAGGGTAAGCTCAAGATGATACTCCCTGTTAGGGTCGGAAATACTTCCGCAGGCAAGAAAAACCCCTCTCAGAAACATTCCCGTGTCAACGTCGTTTCCATCGACAAATTCAGTATTGACGGCGGCGCTTCTGAAATTATACTTTTGAAGCAAGCCGTCATATTCGGTAATGGTCAGCGCGTACTGAGTTGTATTGCGCTTGAACGAGGACGTTACCTCATATTGTTCCCCTGAAAGCAGCTTTTTTAAATATTCAATAACCGCCTGATTTTCCGAATAAAGAACAGGAAAATCCGTCCCTCTCATTCCGTACAGAACGCCGTACAGCAATATATCCTGCTTTGAATGGTCGGAAACCTCAATCAGTTCGTTTTTTACATCTGTTGCAAATGACATAATTACTTTGTAATATCGCGGTGCATAATGCGCACCTTATAATCCTTGTGATTTAAATGTGCGAACATATTTTCGGCAAAGGTCACGCTTCTGTGCTTTCCTCCCGTGCAGCCGAACGCAATTACAAGCTGGCTTTTTCCCTCGGATATGTATTCGGGAACAAGAAAGTCAATAAGGTCGAACAGCTTTGCTTCCAATATCTGCGCCTTTTCGTGCTTCATAACAAACTCGCGGACCTCCCTGTCCATACCTGTTTTACGCTTAAGCTCGGGAACATAGAACGGATTAGGCAGACAGCGTACATCAAACACTAAATCCGCCTCGTCGGGAACTCCGTACTTAAAGCCAAACGACATACAGCTTATGACCATGCTGTCGCTGACGTTTTCAAGGAACAGGTTAAGCACCGTTTCTTTCAGCTTTGCGGTGGAAAGCAGACTTGTGTCAATGTAATAGTCAGCCACTTCTCTGATTGGCTGAAGAATGTCCGCCTCTGCCGAAATGGCGTTGTCAATATCCCCGTTGGCAATATCATACAGCGGGTGCTTGCGGCGGGTTTCCTTATAGCGCTTTTTTATGATTTCATGGTCCGCGTTTACAAAAAGCACCTTTACGTCAAATCCCTCGTGCTTCAGCTCCTCAATATTCTCGTTCAGTTCAAGAAACAGCGAACCGCCGCGTATATCCGTTACAATTGCAACCTTTTCAATTGACGCATTGTCCTCGCATATTTCCGCAAAGCGCGGTATAAGCTGAGGAGGCATATTGTCAATTACGAAAAAACCAATATCCTCTAAAACCTTTGCGGCGCAGGATTTACCTGAGCCTGAAAGTCCGGTTACTATTACAAATTCCATTTCCAATCCCTCTCTTGCGGGAAATCCTATTCAAGTATCAGCACTTCACATTCCAGCATAACGCCTGTGTCGTCAAATACTTTTTTCTTTACAGCGTCAATAACGCCAAGTACGTCTTTAAATGTGGCATTGTCCTTATTGATGATAAATCCGCTGTGCTTTGTGCTTACCTCTGCGCCGCCGCAGGCTGTTCCCTTAAGACCGCAAACGTCGATAAGACGAGCGGCATAATCTCCCTCCGGACGTTTGAAGGTACTGCCCGCGCTTGGATATTCAAGGGGCTGCGCGTTTCTTCTTCTGTCCATAAGGTAGTTCATGCGGTCATTTATTTTGTCGTATTCGCCCTTTGCAAGCTTCATTTTTACGCTTACGACAGGCAAATTTTTTTCGGAGAAAATGCTGTGACGGTAGGAAAGCTCCATGTCTGCAAGAGCAATTTCCTTTACGTCCCCGTTTTCGTCAATATACTCGGCGGATTCGACAATCTGACTCATTTCGCCGAGATATGCTCCCGCGTTCATATAAAGCGCTCCTCCGACCGAACCGGGTATTCCGTAGGCAAACTCAAGTCCTGTCAGACAGTTATCCCTTGCCGCAATGCAGACCTTGTACAGCGGCGCTCCCGCGTCACAGATTATGTGCTCACCATCAACCTTTATCTCGGAAAAAGCTGAGGAAACAAGTATTACAACTCCTCTCAGCCCCTTATCGCTGACGAGAATATTGCTGCCCTTGCCTATAATATAATAAGGTATATCCGCTTTGCGGCAATATTTAACCACCGCCGCAAAGCATTCCTTGCTGTTTACCTTAACCATGCAGTCGCACGGACCGCCGATTTTAAACGATGTATACGGTGCAAGAACCTCGTTTTCTTTAAGCTCAGCACCGCATTCTGCACACAAATCCGCTATTTCACGCAAATCCAAGACCTTTTCCCCCAATTACTTCAGGCGGAACAGGTAAGCCGCACCGATAATTCCTGCGTCGTTGCCAAGCTTGGCAATGTCAAGCTTTGTGGACGCATTCTTGTCAATGCAATAGCTGTCGCGGGCAATAATTTCCTCCAGCGGCTTTGTGAGATTGTCGCCCTCCTTGCAGATGCCGCCGCCAATGAGCAACACCTCAGGCTGGAAGATATTTACCACGTTTACCAATCCGCAGCCAAGATAGTTTATGTACTCATTTACAACTCCGATAGCTGTTTCGTCCTCAAGGCGCATACCGTCAAACGCAGTCTTTCCGTCAACGTTGTTTATATCGTTGTCAACAACCGCCCACATACGGGAGTTCTTATTCTTTTCCATTGCTTCCTTTGTCGCCTTGATAAGTGCGGTTGCGGAAGCGTAAGCCTCAAAGCAGCCTTTTCTGCCGCAGGAACACTGACGTCCGCCGTAATGAATTACGGAGTGTCCTATTTCAGCGCCGCAGAAATTAAAGCCTGTGTAGATCTTGCCGTCAATGATGATACCGCCGCCAACGCCTGTGCCGAGTGTGATTACAACAACGTTCTGATAGCCCTTGCCTGCACCGTTGAGGAATTCGCCGTATGCGGCTGCATTTGCGTCGTTTTCAACAAAAATTTCCTTGCCGATTTTCTTCTTTAACATAAGACCAAGCTCTGTGTCCTTGAAACCAAGGTTGTTCGAGTAAAGAACAACGCCTGAATTTCTGTTGGCAGCTCCCGGTGTGCCGATACCGATACTGTTTACATCGGCAATACTTACCTTTGCGTCCTCGCAGGCGAGATCAACAGCCTCAACAATGCTGTCGACAATCGCCTCGGCAGGGCGCGGCAGGTTTGTTTTAACATTTGAGCGTCCTACAATGTTATACTGCTCGTCAACTACGCCTACCTTTATATTTGTTCCGCCTAAATCAATACCTATATTATACATTTTATGTTCCGCCTTTATTTTTATTCATTATTATTCAAAAGGATTTCCTCTGTGGGAGGAAAGATGCGCAAGGAATCGCTCCTCGCTTGCGTTGAGGACAAGCTCCTCAGGAAAATCCATTTCCTCAAGAAAAGCTATTGCCTGACCGAAATTGCCTATTCTGTCCCAGAAATGGGCGTCGGAATTTACGCAGATTTTTGTTCCGACCTCGGCGCAAACCGTGAGAATTTCTCTGTAACGCTCCTGCGCTCTTTTGCCCCTCAGTCTGGACGCGTTAAGCTCGATAGCCTTGTCGTTCGCCTTTGCGGCTTCGCAGACAGGTCTGAACTCGTAGTCGTAATCAGGGTCCTCAGAATGTCCGATACAGTCAATGTACGGATTTTCCAGAGCTTTGATGTAGGAATTGGTGTGCTGGGATTTTGTGCCGGGCATACAGCAAGGGTGATGATAGGACGCAACTATCCAGTCAAGACAGCTGTAAATTTCCTTTTCGTAAATGTCGATGCTGCCTTCGTAGTTAATGATGTTTGCTTCCATTCCGCGCAGCATATTAACCCCGAACAGCTGCCGCGGGATATTCCTCATGCTGTAAAAGCACCACAGATGAGGCGAATCCGGCATTTCAATGCCGTGCTCGGTGGTGCCGAGATACTTGATTCCCGCCTCGGAGGCTGCCTTTGCGTTTTCTGTAACAGTGCTGAAAGCATGGGTAGACGCAATGGTGTGCGTGTGCATATCAGCAATAATTTTCATTTTTGCACACTTCCTTATTATATGGTATCCATGTCCTTGACAGTGTCGTTGCTTTCCATGTTAAGACCCAGATTTTCAAGCAGCTCCTGAGCTGCGTTGTAGCCCATCTTTTTCTGTCTGTTGTTCATGGCTGCAACCTCCATGATAACCGCAAGGTTTCTGCCCGGCTTTACGGGAATTGTAAGATATGGTACTTTAACGTCAAGAATTGACATATAGTGATTATCCATACCCATTCTGTCATAAACCTTTTCCGGATTCCACTGCTCAAGCTCAACAACCATGTCGATTTTCTCGCTTACCTTGACAGCGCCCACACCGAACAGCTGACGCGCATTGATAATGCCGACGCCGCGGAGTTCAAGGAAGTGTCTGATATTGTCGGGAGAGCTGCCTACGAGAGTGATGTTTGAGGTTTTTCTGATTTCAACCGCGTCGTCCGCAACAAGTCTGTGACCGCGCTTTACAAGCTCGATAGCGGTTTCGCTCTTACCAACGCCGCTATCGCCGAGAATAAGAACGCCCTCGCCGTAAATCTCAATAAGAACGCCGTGGCGGGTAATTCTCGGAGCAAGGTTCAAGCCTAAGAAAGCGATGAGCTTTGCCATAAACGTCGAGGTGCTTTCCTTGCAGAGGAAAACAGGAACATCATATTTCTGAGCGGCGGTAATCGCCTCGGGAGGTACTTCCATTCCTCTTGTAACTATAACGGCAGGAGGCTGGTGAACAAAAAGCTGATCGAACGCTTTAAGTCTTTCCTCCGAATTTTTCTGTTCAAGGAAAGCAATCTCAGCCTTGCCGATAATTTGTATACGGTTATTGTCAAAATACTCGTAGAAGCCTGTGAGCTGAAGTCCCGGACGGTTTACATCGCCGTTGGAAATCTTGATTTCGGACGGATTTTTTGAGCAATAAACGGTTTCAAGACTATATTCCTTTATAATCTTGTCAAGGGTAACAAAAAATTCCTGAGCCATAATTATACCTCTCTTATAAAATACCTTGCGGTTTAATGCGTACTAACTCATACTATTAAATTATACAATATATCATGTCATATTTCAAGATGTTTCGGTATATTTTGTGTAAAATCAATATTTTTATAATTTTTTAAAAAAAGGTATTGCATTTATGTTTCAGATGTGGTATAATAATCAAGTCGAAAAGACAACTCAACGTGGAGTAACTTGTAATAAAGTCCACCTCGGCTTTCGGAATTTCCGCCGTGTAAAAGTTTTAAATTCCCATATATGCGGATGTGGCGGAATTGGCAGACGCGCTAGCTTCAGGTGCTAGTGGCAGCAATGTCGTGTGGGTTCAAGTCCCGTCATCCGCACCAGATTTAAAACTCACAAATGGCTTTATTAACCATTTGTGATTTTTTTTACCTTTTTTCAGACACAGAAAGGAGAAACTATGGAAAAAATCAAAACAGAACTTAAAAAACTAAAGCTAAACCGTTTTCTTATGCTGACAGTAGCAGGTATTATCAACGCTTTTGGCGTTACGGTTTTCCTCTACCCCGTCGCGCTGTACGACAGCGGAATTTCAGGAACGTCAATGCTTCTGGCTCAGATAACGCCCGAATATCTGCCGCTGCACTTCTTTCTGCTGCTGCTGAACATTCCTCTTTTCCTGTTTGGCTTGAAAAAACAGGGAATCTGCTTTACAATCTACGCAATGTATTCGGTATTCATCTACTCGGTAGGCGCATGGATGATAACCGATGTTTTGCCGATTGATGTAAGCATGGCTTCTCCGCTGGCAGGCTCGGATTTACTGCTTTGCGCAGTATTCGGCGGACTTATTTCAGGCGTCGGAAGCGGTCTTGCCATCAGAAACGGCGGCGCAATGGACGGTATTGAAGTTCTTGCCGTTATTTTTGCAAAAAAAATCGGAATTACCGTAGGTACATTCGTTATGGCGTACAACATTATCCTTTACGTATGCTGCGGTCTGGTATTCCAGGACTGGATACTGCCTCTTTACTCAATTGTTACTTACGCTGCCGCTATCAAAACCGTTGACTTTATCGTTGAGGGCTTCGACCGTTCAAAGGCTGCGATTATTGTTACGTCAAAGCGCGAGGAAGTCTGCACCGCTCTTTCCGCCGCCTTTGAGTGCGGAGTGACAACCATAAACGCAAAGGGCTTTTTTTCCAACGAGGATAAAGCTGTTATTTACTTTGTAGTAAACCGCTTCCAGGTAAACAAAATGAAGGCGGTTGTCCACAACGAAGACAGTCACGCCTACATATCAATAACAGAAATTGCCGACGTGCTTGGCGGCGAACACAAGTAAGAAACATGACCGAGTGGATATATAAGGGAATCGGCAAGGATAAGCCTTGCGACATATTTATCGCCGCGCCAACAGTGGGTCTTGAAACAAAGTACGGCAACAACAATATTCACGACCCGCAAATACGGCATTTCTTTAAAATGGCTCTGGATATGGAAAAGGGAATTTTTGAGGATTCCTGCCGTATGTTTGCGCCGTATTACAGACAGGCCACCATGCCCGTGTTCTATCTCGATGATGATAATCAGAAGCCATTTAACCGAATCGCCTATAACGACATAAAAGAAGCTTTTCTGGACTACTATTATAATTACAACAACGGAAGACCGTTTATTTTATGGGGCTTTTCGCAAGGCGCTCGTATGTGCCTTGAGCTAATAAGAAGCTTGTTCACAGAAACTGAATTTATGAACAAAATGGTTGCCTGCTACGCAATAGGCTGGCGTATTACCGAAGATGACCTTGCACACTATCCAAGACTAAAAATGGCTCAGAGCGCCGAGGATACAGGAACGATTATATCGTTTAACAGCGAATTTGCAGGTGTTGAAGGTTCAATACTTGTCCCGGGCGGAACGAAGACCCTTGGAATAAATCCGCTGAGCTGGAGTACAGATTGTTCACAAGCAGACAAAAATATGAACAAAGGCGCTAAAATTATGGATTTAATGGACGGACGTACCGTTTCTCACGAACCGTGTTTTTGCGGCGCAAAACTTGACGAAAGGCGCGGAACGCTGATTATTAGCGACCTTGACGAAAAGGATTATCCTGATTTTCTTGGGCTTGGCAAAGGTGTAATGCACCTTTATGACTATATGCTTTTCCATGATAATTTAAAAGAAAATATTATAAAACGAATAATTTCTTTCAAAAACAGTATTGACAATATTTAAAATGTAATATATAATAATTTTATTATTTATTTTCGAAAGGAATTGTCACATAATGAAATACGAAATCAAAGGTACTCCGCTTCCGGTTGTAATCTGCACTCTTGACCCTAACGAAACTATTAAATGCGAAAGCGGCGGTATGAGCTGGATGTCGCCGAATATGAAAATGAGCACCAACGCCGGCGGCGGAATCGGCAAGGCTTTTTCAAGAATGTTTTCCGGAGAATCAATGTTCCAGAATACATATACTGCCCAGGACGGCGCAGGCATGATTGCATTTGCGTCAAGCTTCCCGGGTGAAATAATTGCGATGGAGGTTACTCCGGATAAGCCGGTTATTGCGCAGAAATCTGCATTTCTTGCATCCTCCGAGGGAGTAGATATGTCAATCCACTTCCAGAAAAAGCTTGGTTCGGGCTTCTTCGGCGGCGAGGGATTTATCATGCAGAAATTCAGCGGAAACGGCGTTGTTTTCCTTGAAATAGACGGAAGCGTAATTGAATATAATCTTGCCGCAGGTCAGTCGATGCTCCTTGATACAGGTCACCTTGCGATTATGGAAAATTCTGTTTCAATAGATATTGAAACAGTCAAGGGCGTAGGAAACGTTCTTTTCGGCGGAGAAGGCTTATTCAATACAAAGGTAACAGGTCCCGGCAAAATATGGGTTCAGACAATGCCGGTATCCTCTGTTGCAGGCTCGCTTGCGCCTTATTTTACAACCGGTAACAAATAAATCAAAAAATCTGCCCTATTTAAGCACAATAGGGCAGATTTCAGCG
>CAKSIR010000048.1 GCA_934462775.1 uncultured Ruminiclostridium sp. | reverse complement strand
GGTTAATCCGCACAAGCTCGTTTCCAAAAATGCAAGCGAAAAAACGAAGGCGCTTTTCGAGTACCTTAAGAGCCTTTACGGCAGCCATATTATTGCAGGTCAGCAATATTTGCAGAAAGAAGAGCTTGAGGATATTGTTTATGACAGATACGCGGGAAAGCTGCCTGCAATACGCGGCTACGACCTGATGGATATGGACAAGAAAAAAGGCGATAATCAGCTTCCGCGGGCTATTGAATGGGCGAAAAAAACAGGCTCGATTATAACCATGTGCTGGCACTGGTATGCGCCCGACGACATGAACAACATGGACAGCTGTATGTGGTCGTTCTACTCAAACCGCACCGAAAACAGCCACACAACCTCCTTTAACCTGCTCAAAGCTGTTCAGGCGGGAACAAGGGAATACGATTTCGTTGTTTCACGCATTGACAAGGCTGCGGCAATGCTGCGGGAATTTGAAAAGGAAGATATTCCCGTGCTGTTCCGTCCGCTCCATGAAGCATACGGAAACTGGTTTTGGTGGGGCAACCGAGGCGACGACAACGGTGAAAGCATTGAGGCTTGCAAAAAGCTTTGGTACATGATTTTCGACCGCATGGAAAATTACCATAAACTCACCAATTTAATATGGGTATGGAACGGACAGAATAAATGTATGGCGGTAAGTCCAAACACCTTTGATATATGCGGCGAGGATATTTATTCGCCCATACCAGACGACCATTCATCGCAGATTGAAAAATTCCGCGAGGTTACAAGCTACACCTACGGCAAAATGGCAACGCTGTCCGAATGTGGATTTATCCCTGCTCCGAACGCGCTGAAAGCTGACAATGCCAAGTGGCTGTGGTGGCTGCCATGGTGGGGCAGCTTCGTTTACGCAATGGACGAAAAATGGCAGCCGGTTTTTGACGAGAACGGACTTCCTGCCTGCAACAAAAAGTACATGGACGAGGAATTCATGAAAAAGACATTCAGCGACGAATATGTTATCACACTTGATAAGCTGCCTTGGTACAACAAGGAAAAAGCGGCTGAATTTCTCAAAGCAAAAGGACTTGACAATGTAATCTGATACCGAAAGGATTTCGTAATGAGAAAAAGATTTTTGACTATTCTCTGCGCGGGAATAATGCTTGTATGTGCAGCCTGCGATTCCGGGGTAACAACCGACAAAACCACCGAGCAAGCGGCTGAAATCGTGCTTAACAGCGGGGATTTTCCTCTGACGATACAAATTGACGACGAGAATATGCTGTCTGATACAATCGGGCTTAACCTGAACGATATTGCGGAATATACCGTCTATCAGCAAATGCTCAGCGTGGACCTTGCAGAGCTGATAATAATCAAGCCCAAGGACGGTAAAATCGACGCGGTTAAGGATTCCCTTTACGCAAGAAAGCAGAACCTGATAGACACGTTTGCCTTTTACCCGAATCAGAAGGAACCTGCGGAAGCAACCGTGGTAGGCGAAAAGGACGGTCTGTGCTACCTGATTTGCTGCAATGATTCGGCAAAAGCGGAGGAAGCGCTGCTTAAGGAAATATAACAAAAACTCGGTTCCAAAATCAGAACCGAGTTTTTTTATTCAGTCTCTTTCTGGCACTCCGGACAAATCCCCTTAACTACCACGTCAAGCGACGTTATCCTGTATCCCGTAGTATCCTCGACGTGCTTGTCAAATCCGCTTTCGTTCAGCTCGATGTCAAGCACTTTTGCGCATTTATCGCAGATAATGTGATAATGACTGTCCAGCCTGCCGTCAAATCTATCCGACCCGTCCGGCACTTTTATTTTCCGCAGAAGTCCAGTTTCGCTGAGCAGGTTCAGATTACGGTAAACCGTGCCAAGACTGAGATTTGGATTGTCAGTCTTGAGCTGCGAATACACCATATCGGCGGTTGGATGAATCGGGTTGTTCACCACTGTTTCGAGAATCATCGTCCGCTGCTTTGAGTTTTTCATTTATGATTAGCTCCTTAAATAGTCATACTGATAATTGTTACTATTATTATAACAGCTTCAAGTCAGTTTGTCAACACTAATCATAGCTTTTCTTTCGCCGATTTGCGTCATTATTCGTATTTCACGTTATCCGTTATATAATGACGGATTCTCAGCGGGATTCCAAGCTCTGCGGCTTTTCTTCTGCATCCTTCAATCTCTTCCTCGCTGATTACGTCAACCAGCGTGAACACAACTTCATTTACAAGCGCTTTTGCTGATTTTGCAAAGGAAAGCATTGCATTGTACGCATCAGCGCCGTATTTCGGGCGTGTAACGCGGTTATAGCTTTCGGCGTCGGGGGCGTTAAGACTAATTGATACACTGTCGATAATACCGCTCAGTCTGTTAATGTCAAACTGCGGATTTATAAGCCCTGCAAGACCGTTTGTGTTAATTCGGATTTTCATGTCGCTATGCTCTTTAACGTATTTTGCAACATCGCACAGCGTATCAGCGCGTTCCATAGGCTCGCCGTAGCCGCAAAAAACCAGTTCGTGCAGATTAGTCTTATCAAAGCTTTCAAAAGCGCTGATTATTTCGTCATAGTCAGGCTCGTGCTCAAGCCACAGACTGTCGTTTGTTCCGACGCTGTCACTGTTTTTTCTTATGCAAAACGTGCAGGCGCAGGGACATTTATTGGTAATATTAGCATAAAGCTTTCCGTCAAATTCGTAAAAAATAGTCATAGCAATCCCTCTTTTCACTAAAAAGTATATCAACCTTTTTGTCTTATGTCAATGCCGATTATTCAATTTCAACATTGTCGCTGTCAAAATCAAGATACACCTTTGTCCCCTTTCCGACAACCGACTCGACGTATATTTTCTGTCCCATGTTGGTCATTATCTTTTTGCAAAGATACAGTCCGATTCCCGTTGATTTTTTATCGAGTCTGCCGTTGAAGCCGGTGTAGCCGCGCTCAAAAATGCGCGGCAAATCCTCCTCGGCAATTCCTATTCCGCTGTCCTCTATAACCAATGTTTTTGGTTTATCCTCAGACGGATAAACGGAAATTTCGCCTGTCCGCGTGTATTTTACCGCATTGGAAACAACCTGACCGATAACAAAAACCGCCCACTTTTCGTCGGTGATTACCCGACAGGAAAATTCCTCCATGTTCAGCCTAAGCTTTTTGCTTATGAAGAACTGAGCGTATTTTCTCACCGCCTGCTTTGCAAGCTCGGCAAGGTCATAGCTGCGGAAAATCATATCGGACGCCATGCTTTCAAGCCGCTGATACTGAAGCACCATGTCTGCGTACTGCTCCACCTTGAAAAGCTCAAGCGCAAGGGATTTATCGCGCGGCTCCTCGCTGTCGGAAAGCAGCAGCCGCATGGCGGAAATCGGCGTTTTTATCTGATGCGCCCACATTGTGTAGTAGTCGGACATATCGGTGCTGACCGCGTTTTTTTCCTCCTCAAGACGGCATTTTTCCCCATAAAGCAAACGGATAATTTCCTGGTACATATCCTCGTTTATGTCGCTGCATTCCGGAAGAGTATCGAGGGAAACAAATCCTCTTGACGCAATATCCGCAAGCTGCATATTCTTTTTATAATACCCGATGAAGTCATGCGCCGCGTAAATTATTCCCAGAAAGCCGCAAAGCAGAAACGCATACAAAACAATCTCCGCATTTATATCCGCAAGGAGAAAAACCGTTATAAAAACAGCTGAAAACAAAAGCAGCATCGCCAGCGTTTTCAGCCTTCTGCGGATATATGAGCAGAACACGTTTTTTAAACCTATCTTGTTCATTATACCATATAACCTATACCCTTTTTAGTTTTTATAAAGTCGTTCAGCCCTATTTCATCAAGCTTTTTGCGCAGCCTTGTAACATTTACGGTAAGGGTGTTATCGTCAATGAAGCTGTCGCTTTCCCAAAGTCTTGTCATTATGGTGTCGCGGGAAACAACATTGCCCGAATGTTCCATAAGAATTTGCAAAATCTTGAAGTCGTTCTTGGTAAGCTCCAGCTTTTTTCCTTGATAGGAAAGGGACGTGTCGGCAAGATTGAGTATCGCGCCGTTATGTTCAATAGCGCTGGCGGTACCCTGAAACGCGTAGGTTCGTCTGATGAGAGCAGTGACCTTTGCGGTCAGCACCGATAAATCAAACGGCTTCGCAATGAAATCGTCCGCGCCCATGTTCACCGCCATTACAACGTTCATGTTGTCGCTTGTCGACGAAAGGAAAATGATAGGCACCGTGCTTATCTTGCGGATTTCACTGCACCAATAATAGCCGTTGAAAAACGGCAGCGCAATATCCATTATCACAATGTGGGGAGCAAATTCAACAAAGGTTTTCATGACATTGCGAAAATCAGCTGCACACTCAGCCTCGTATTCCCACTTGCGAAGATGGTTTTTTATCGTATCCGAAATCACCTGATCGTCCTCGATTATAAGCGCCTTGTACATTTTTTCACTCTCCTTTGTATATTTTCATTGTACTATATATTATTTTAAAAGTCAATCAGTAAATCTACTGTGCAAATCAAACAAATACGTTACCCCATTTTACTGCAATACGCCGTTTTTGCGTGCGAAGTATTGCATTTTTTTATTTGGTATGCTATATTAAATATGGCTTCGGAAACGTTACCGATAACGTTTGCGGTTACGTTTCCAAACACTTGCGAAAGGGGTTGTGCTTTTGACAATCAAAGACATTGCCAGAATATCGGGCTACGGCGTAAGCACCGTTTCAAGAGCGCTCAACAATCATCCCGATATAAGCGCAGAAGCAAGAGAAAAAATTCAGGCGGTTGCAAAGCAATATAACTTCACTCCAAACACCAATGCGCGGCAGCTGAAATCCTCCGGCGGGAAATCGGTTGTAATCATTGTGAAAGGCACATTTAATGTGTTCTTTTCGGCGCTGCTGGAGAAGATTCAAGCTCATATTGACCGTCTTGGATACGGCGTGCTGGTTCACTATATCGACACTAAGGAAAACGAGGTGCAGCTCGCCAAAAAGCTATACAATGAAACAAAGCCCTTGGGAATAATTTTTATGGGCGGCAGCATACATCACTTTGAACAGGATTTCGACCTTACGCTGCCCTGCGTGCTTTGTACAACCTCCGCAAAGGGAACATCGTTCAGAAATCTCTCGAGCGTTTCGGTTGACGATACGGACGCCGGCAAGCAGGCGGTTGAATACCTGCTGAAAAACGGACACAAGTCAATCGGAATTATCGGCGGCGATATAACCACCTACTGCGCAACGCAGCAGCGTTATCAAGGCGCGGTCAAGGCAATAACGGACAGCGGAAACAGCTTCAGCGAAAGCTGCTACGAATACAGCAAATTCACTCTCCCCTCTGCATACGAGGCAGCCAAAAAGCTTTTTGAAAGAGAAAAAAGCGTTACCGCGGTTTTTGCAATGTCAGACACTATGGCAATCGGCGTATGCAAGGCAATTACCGACAGCGGCAGAAAGGTTCCCGACGATATATCGGTAATCGGCTTTGACGGAATCGACATGGCGGCGTACTACAACCCACAGATAACCACTTTCAGACAGCCTGTGGCAGAAATTGCGGAGGAA
Source organism: uncultured Ruminiclostridium sp. (assembly GCA_934462775.1). Classification (GTDB taxonomy): domain Bacteria; phylum Bacillota; class Clostridia; order Oscillospirales; family Ruminococcaceae; genus Ruminiclostridium_E. The sequence continues at coordinate 9,298 of CAKSIR010000048.1, read as the reverse complement.
ACGGTAAAGCTGCTCCGCAGCATGATTGACAGCGGTTCACCGCCTGAACACATACTCATGAAGGCGGAAATCATCGAAGGCGACTCAGTAAAGAAAATCAACAACATATAACCGAAAGGAAATCTCCCATGCTTAACAAAGAAAAGTTTCTTGACGAATTCAAAACAAACCTTGCAGAGGAATACGGCGTTGAGCCGTCGGCTGCAACCGCTCCGCAGATTCATGACGCGCTTTCAAAGGCGGTTATGAACTACATTTCCGACGACTGGAAAAAATCCAAAAAAGCGCATCAGCAAGCAAGACGCGCTGCATACCTTTCAGCTGAATTCCTTGTAGGACGCGCAGTTTACAACAATCTGCTCTGCCTTGGAATTACGGAAGAGGTTGACGAGGTTCTTGCACAGTGCGGACTTAAGCTTGCCGACCTTGAGGAAATTGAGGACGCAGCGCTTGGCAACGGCGGTCTTGGCAGACTGGCAGCCTGCTTCTTAGACAGTGCGGCTGCGCTAAATCTCCCGCTTGACGGCTACGGAATCAGATACAAATACGGTCTTTTCAAGCAGTCTATCGTTGACGGTTTCCAGCACGAGGAGGCTGATAACTGGACAAAGTACGGCGACCCGTGGAGCAAAAGAGTTTCGGCAGACGCTGTAACAATCAAGTACGGCGACCAGACAGTTACCGCTGTTCCTTACGATATGCCTGTAATCGGCTACGGTACAAAAAACATCGGCACATTAAGACTGTGGCAGGCTGAACCTATCAACGAATTTGATTTTACTCTGTTCAACGAACAGAAGTACACAGAAGCCTGCGCAGAACAGCGCAGAGCTGAGGATATTTCCCGCGTTCTCTACCCTAACGACGACACAAGAGATGGCAAAATTCTCCGCTTAAAGCAGGAATATTTCTTCTCTGCCGCATCGGTTTACGACATTGTAAGAAAACACAAGGCAAGCGGCTTTGACCTTCATAAGCTTTACGAAAAGGTATCTATTCAGCTGAACGATACGCACCCTGTAATCGCTATTCCGGAGCTTATCCGTATTCTCATTGACGAAAACGGCTTCAAGTTTGACGAAGCTCTCGCAATTGCAAAGAAAACATTTAACTATACCAACCACACAATCATGGCGGAAGCCCTTGAAAAGTGGGGCGTTGACTTAATCAAGGAAGTTCTCCCAAGAGTATACGAAATTATCTTACAGATTAACGAGGCGTTTATCGGCGAAATGTACGTTCTCAAAATGAACAAGGACGACATTTACAAGATGAAGATGATTTCAGCCGATGTTGTTCACATGGCAAAGATGGCTATTTACTGCTCGAGCTATGTAAACGGCGTTGCAAGGATTCACACCGAAATCCTTAAAAAAGACGCTCTCAAGGAATGGTACAAGCTTTATCCGAACAAATTCCAGAACAAGACAAACGGCATTACGCCGCGCCGCTGGATTGCTCTCTGCAACAAGGAGCTTTCCGCCGTTATTACCGAGCTGCTCAAGGGCGACAACTGGGTAACTCATCTTGAAGAGCTTGACAAGCTGAAATGGTTTGCAGACAATAAAAACGAGCTTAACCGCTTTGCCGACATCAAGCGCACCAAAAAAGTTCAGCTTGCCGAATATATCAAGGAACACGAGGGCGTTGAAATCAACCCTGACAGCATCTACGACATTCAGATTAAGCGTCTGCACGAATACAAGCGTCAGCTGCTCAACGCGTTCTCCATTCTTTACATCTACTACGGAATCAAGGACGGCTCTATCAAGAACTTCCACCCAACAACATTTATTTTCGGCGCTAAATCCGCTCCGGGCTACGCAAGAGCAAAGGGTATCATCAAGTACATCAACGAGATCGGCAAGCTTGTAAACAACGATCCTGACACAAAGGATCTGATGAAGGTTGTGTTTGTTCAGAATTACAATGTTTCATACGCTGAAAAGCTGGTTACAGCCGCTGACGTATCCGAGCAGATTTCAACGGCAGGCACAGAAGCAAGCGGCACAGGCAACATGAAGTTCATGCTTAACGGCGCGGTTACACTGGGTACAATGGACGGCGCTAACGTTGAGATTGTTGAAGAAGCCGGCAAGCAGAACGAGTACATTTTCGGCGCAACAGTTGAAGACCTTGAACAGATTATGAAGATTTACGACCCGCGCTACTTCGTTGAAAACAATCCGAAAATCGGCAGAGTTGTACGTTCGCTCATTGACGGCACTGTAAGCGACAACGGCACAGGCATTTTCAGAGAGCTTTACTTCTCGCTTATGGACGGTGCGTCATGGCACAGACCTGACAACTACCACCTTATCGGCGACCTCGAAAGCTACGTTGAAGCAAAGCTTAAGGTCAACGCCGATTACAGCGACAAGCCTGCATTCGCTAAGAAATGCTGGATGAACATGGCAAGCGCAGGCAAGTTCAGCTCTGACAGAACAATTGCAGACTATGCAAAGGAAATCTGGAAGATTGAGCCTGTAACAATCGACTGATAGTTTCTTTCCTCTATATAAAAAATCCTCCCGTGAATTATCATGGGAGGATTTTGATTATTGACTGTTTATCTGCTCAGTCTGAAAGCGGCTGATGCGTGCGGCGCAAGGCTTACGCTCACTGTGCCGCTTACCTTTTCGGTTGTCTTTGTCCATATATCGAACAATTCAAATTCACCGTCAAGTTCAAGCTCGCTGAGGTTTACAGTGATTTCGTCCTGTTCTTCACCTGCGTTGAAAACGGCAAGGTAATAGCCGCCGTCCTTGCGGACAGCCAACCAGACAATCTGTTCCCTTTTGTCGAACCTTCTTCTGTAAACCTGCTTTGAATAACGTGCCTGCGACAGCATTTCAAGCAGGTCGGCGTTGGACAGCAGCGAATAGGTGAAGTCATCGTTGTACACCATATCCCCGCCAATCATCAGCGGAGAACGCATAATGCACCACAGGTTCATCATTGTAACCTGCTCATCCTTGGTGAAAGCGGTGCGGTTATCCTTGCTGTAATCCTGCAAAATTGCACCTATGGGCAGCATATCCGCGTCAGGCCAATGACCTGCGCCGGAGTGCGAACTCCACATTTCGGCGCGGCTGAACATATCGTAAAGCAGCTCCCACTTATCCCAGAAATCGTCTGTGATTCGCCACATATTTGCGTACTGCTTCAGATGCTCCGCTTCCTCAATTTTTGCAGGTCCGGGAGATAGGCTCAAAATCATTTCCCTGCCGCTGTTTCTGAGAGCGTTTGAAATCATTTCTACCTCAGGCTCAGGATAATGGTTTGCAATGTCGTCAACCTTAACAAAGTCAACGCCCCACTCAGCGTACAGCTTAAAAATGCTTTCGTAATACTCCTTCGCACCCTCTGCGTCGGTGTTTATGCCGTACATATCCGTATTCCACGGACAGGTCGAGTTGGTAGAGGCAATCTGCCTTGCGGTTTTACCGCTGCCGAGGATTGCTGTGTTTCGGTGTGCTGCCTGTCTTGGAATACCGCGCATAATGTGGATACCGAACTTGAGCCCCAGCGAATGAACGTATTCAGCAAGAGGTGCAAAGCCCTTTCCGCCCTTTGACGACGGGAACCTGTTTTCAGCAGGAATAAGCCTGCTGTATTCATCCATGCAAAGCTCGGTAAACGGGTGATAGCTGTGGTTTTCGGCAGTAGGTTCCGACCACTGAATGTCAACAACAACGTACTCCCAACCGAACTGCTTCAAATTTTTCGCCATGTATTCGGCATTTTTTCTGACAATGTCCTCTGTAACCGAAGCGCCGTAGCAATCCCAGCTGTTCCAGCCCATAGGCGGTTTTGCAAAACTCATCTTATTCGCTCTCCTTTACCCAATCCGCTCTGTCGGGATTGATTTTCCTTGCGGTTTCCATTATTACCGCCGCCTCTTCATCAGTTCTGATTTTTCCAACTGAACGGAGGTAAAAATTCTTGTCAATGTCCCACAAAACAGGAATAAATCCGTAATCGGTAATCATGTTCATCATAATGCGCAGCGCCTCCACAGGGTCGTTCGTTACGTCTGCGTTGGATGCAAAACGGTCGATGCCGTAAATTGATGTACATTCGCCTATAAACACCTTGATTCCCTTATCGGTAAACGCCTTTTTAAGCAGCTCGCACTGTGCAATCGCGTAATCGTACCAGCTCTGTCCGCCAATCTGATTAGTCCAGTACATCGCGTTATCGACATAGTGTACGGAAACCATGATTCTGTCGCTTACCGTGTCGGCAGGAACAATAAACTTATCGCTTGTTGTAAGGTCAATGTTTGTCCAATAGCCGGAAATAATCAGCATTCTTGTCGCATTGTTGCCGCCTGTCGCCCTTACCGCGTCAACAAAGGTCTGATTCATGCGATTAACATATTCGAACTTTTGAGCGTCTGTGTAATTATCGCTTTCGCGTGTTGTACCGAGATTTTCATTATAGCCCTCGAAAATCAGGTAATCGGAGTATTCCTTAAAACGATTTGCAATCTGGGTCCATAATATTTTTGCGGCATTGACAGCCTCGTCCTCGCTTAAGTGCTTTACAAGAAACTCGTCATAGTGGTGAACGTTTATTACAACGTAAAGACCGTCGTTGCGGCAATAGTTGATGATTTCCTCAACACGGTTGAAATAGTCGTTGTTGATTGTAAACGTACCGTCGTCAGCCATCATGTTGCCCCAGTAAACAGGCACTCTCACCGTGTCAAAGCCTGCCGCCTTCATGCCGTCAATGGCTTCCTGCGTGGTTATCCCCGCACCCCAGCACTTCTCATAATCCGAAACAGTGTTCGAGCCTATTTCGCTCGCACCGCTTGTTGCATTGGATTCATTGGACCAGCACGCTTCCATTGTGTTGCCGAGATTTTCGCCTATGCCAATTTCGCGGACGTAATCGTCCGACGTCATATCATTGCGCATTACACCGTTGTCTATGGTGGTAATGCCGTTTTTAGAGGCGTGAGGACCGCTCGGAGTGCAGGCGGTGAGCGATGTTACAATCATTACCGCCGATAAAACAGCGGCTGCCGCTTTCTTTAATGTATTCATATCAACACTCCTCTTTATTCGTATTTGCATAAAAATTCAGTAAACTCAGCCTTGCCGTTTACTGCGTAAAGTCCCAGCATAACCCCTGTAAATCCGCCCGAAACCTCGCTTGAAAGGTACTTTGCCTGACCGCAGCCAAGATTGATTTCCCTGCCGTCGCATTCGGCGATAAGCTCGTAGCTCCAGTTGTTGAAGCGAATTTTCAGCGATACGCTGCCGCCGCTTATTTTCTCAGCCTTTTCAATATGCTTTATGCCGCCGATATTCAGCTTTGAAATAACCTCGTATTCGCTGCCGTTTTTTCGGACGGCAGCCTCGTAATGCTCATTTTCGCACATATAGGCGGTAAGTCCCGCTTCGCCGCTTTCAAGGCTTACAGTGCAGCTCATTTCGCCGCAAAAGTCCCGCTGACGGAGCGCGATAAACGTAGGCGACGCAGCATCGTCAAGGGTCTTGTCCGTTCCGATAAGAGTCACCTTATCGCCAAGGCTGTAATTTTCAAGAGCAGGGTGGCGCATATACGACCAGTCGATGCTGAAATCGGTGTTGCCGAAGGTGTATTCTTTCTTTTCAACCTGCTCAAAATTGCCTTCAATTTCATAGCTTTCATCGGTTGTGCCGTCATTTCCTGCGGTAAACCAACCGTTTTCATCAAACCTTACAGGCGTCAGGAACACTTCTCTGCCAAGCTGATGATAGGGCATCCAAATTCCAAGCTGACGGAATCCAAGGCTCAGAATGTGCCAGTTTCCGTTATAGTCCTCAATAAGGTCGCCGTGACCTATTCCCTGAATGATAAAGGGCGCCTTGTTTCTGTTTGTGAGGACCGGATTATGCGGATAGTTTTCAAACTTTCCGTAAGGCGTATCCGCAGCTGCATAGGTTATCATGTGACCGTACTCAGTGCCGCCCTCCGCTGCCATAAGGTAGTATTTGCCGCCGATTTTGTACAGATGAGGGCTTTCAAGATAGCGTCCGCCGCTGCCGTTCCAGATTGCTCTGCTCGGCGACAGCTTTTCGCCTGTTATCGGATCAATTTCGCACTGAATAACTGCGCCTTTACCGTTTTCGTCAGTGCCGTTGCTCATAAAATAGGTTTTTCCGTCCTCAAAAAACAGCGACGGATCGATGCCGCCCTGATCAACGTAAACGGGATCGGACCACTCGCCGTAAATGTCATCGGTATAAACAAAGAAGTTTTGATGGGTTGTATCATTGGTTGTTACCATGTAGAATCTGCCGTTGTTATACCGAATTGTAGGAGCGAAAACTCCGCCGCTGCTGTTGATTCCCTCGAGCATTACCTGATTCTTTCTTGTAAGAACATAGCCGATCTGCGTCCAGTTTACAAGGTTATCGCTTTCAAAAAGCGGAACACCCGGGAAATACTGAAAGCTGCTGTTTACCATGTAAAATTTACCGTTCGCGCGGCAAACACTGGGGTCGGGATAAAATCCCTTAACAACAGGATTTGTATATTTCATAGTTGCCTCCGTATCGTCAGATAATTACAGAGTTCATTCTGCCAACGCAAAATGAACTCTGTGAATGTATAAAGAGTAAGAATTTAGCCTGCAAGAAGCGCGTTGTACTGATCAAGCGTATCCTGAAGAACGCCCTCGTAAGATGTTCTCAGAGATGACCACGACTGCTGTTCTTCGCCCTGTGCAAATGCTACATTGACAAGAATATCGTCAATAAGCGTTGATGTTTCGGAGTTGAAGCCGTAAGCCATGTTGATAACCATATCGTAGTTTGCGATTTCTTCAAACTGTGAGAGGAAATCGAACTGTTCCTGAGAATACTTCTTGTCGTTCATGATGCTTTCGTTTACAACGGATACAATATCGGGATCAGTCTTGCAAAGACGCATGATGTCAATAAACGCTGCAGCGCCCTCTACGTTCTTTGAACCTGCTGGAACAAAGTAACCGAAGTTGGAAGAACCGTAGTAGTAAGCGTCAGCCTTTTCATCTCTTGGGAAAGGAACCATGCCGAATTCGTAATCCGGGTATCTCTTGATAAAGTCTGTGAGCTTCCATGTACCAACGCCGAGGAAAGCCGTCTTGCCGCTTGCAAGAGGTTCGTGTTCGTTTGACCACATTCCGTCGCCTCTTACCGCAAGGCCTTCCTTTCTGATTTCCTCAAGGAAGTTAGCTGCACGTTCAACGCTCGCTGTCGACATATTATTTACCAGCTTGCCGCTTTCGTCCTTGCCTATCATCGGCGTGCCGGTGGAAAGGATTATGTCGTTGCCCACAAGTCCGTAAATACCGCCGATAGCCGTATCCGGAGCCGCCTTCATAAAGTCAATCATTGCCTGCTTGAACGTTGTCCACGTCCATTCATTGCTGTTGTACTTGTCCAGCGGATCGTCAAGTCCGTACTGGTCGAACAGGGTCTTGTTGTAGATAAGGCAGTTGTTCAGAGCGCTGGCTGTAAATGGATAGTAGTAATGCTTTCCGCCGTATGCGTACTGTTCGATAAGATCCTCATAGCCTGCCCACTGAGGCTGTGAAAGGTCAATGTAGTCCGTAAGGTCTGTATAGGTAGACCTGCTCATAAGATGGGGGAAGGAGTTGTCCTCCTTGTCAACAAGGTCAGGCGACTGATCGCTTACAATAAGAGTAAGCAGCTTGTCAACACGGTCGTTCCATGCAACCTGCTCATAATCAATCTTTCCGCCGTAGGTTTCTTCAAACATTTTAACTCCGGGCTTAATATCGCCCGCAACTCTCATGTCGTAGAAACCGAAATATGTAAGATCCGGATTTTCAAGCTCTTTCTTTTCACCCTGATTTTCAACGATTTCGGAAACGTCAACGGGGTTGTTGATGTCGTCATCGAGGGTGTTTGAGGTAGTTGTCGCTTCGGTTGTTGTGCTGCTGCCGCCGCCTGAGCAGGCAGTGACGCTGAAAATTGTTACGAGGCTTAGCATAGCCGCGAGAACACGCTTTGATGTCTTCATTATCTTTTTCCTTTCGATACTGCGTTTGCTGCGTAAAAAAGCTGCGTTGATTATTTGTACAACTTTTTTTGTATGACCTTGAAACAAGTATACCATTTGCACAAAAGATAAACAATATACAAAAACGTCCAATCAACTAAACAATTGTGCAAATTTGCTTGCATTTACTGCACTTTTATACTATAATAAAGTTATAATTTGTTTTACAGAGGTTGACTTATGGAAATAGAAAAAATAGGCTACAACCACACCCACGACAAATATTTCAAAATGGACGTAACGGTAAAGGACAGCTGGTGGCTGTTTTTGCTGATAAAAACGCCTGCTCTGTTTACATTTGACGGAGTAGAAACAGTTACCAAGCCCAACTCCTTCGTCCTCTTTTCATACGGTCACGAACAGCACTACCGTGCATACGGCGACAGCTACACCGACGACTGGTTTCATCTGAGAATGGACTATGAGGATATTGAAACGCTGGAAAAGCTGGGAATCCCAACAAACAAGGTTGCAGAGCTTAATGACGCCAACGAAATCTCAATGATAATCCGCAGCATGGCTTACGAATTCTACTCGGAAAACACATTCAGAAAGGACATTATCGACCACTATCTGAAGCTGCTTTTCCTAAAGCTCAGCAGACAGATAAACGATAATGACGCTTTTCTCAAGCCCACAGAAAACCTCAAATACGATCATCTTCTTCAGATTCGCAACGAAATTTTCGACTTTCCGCAAAGGCAATGGAACGTTGACAGCGTGGCTAATATGCTTTCTGTTTCACGCTCCACAATTCAGCACACTTACAAAAAGATTTTCGGCACGACCATCTCCGGCGACATCATACTGTCGCGGATAAGCCGCGCCAAATACTACCTCACTTCAACGGGAATGACCGTTGCGGAAATCGCCGAGGAATGCGGTTACAGCAGCGATGTTTTCTTTATGCGCCAATTCAAGCAGATAGTTGGAAAAACTCCGTCCGAATACCGCCGCAAAATCTGATTAGCCATTATGAAAACTAAGGTACGCTTTCTGATTTCCTCAGGCATATCCTAAGACGTGGCGCTGCGTACTCTGCTTTCATCTCCGTCCTTCATTGCCTGCTCGTAATACCAACACTTGCAGTTAATCGTATCAAGAGTGGTCTGCAAATGCCGAATTTCCTCTTCGACAAGCCGAAGCTCCCACAAATTAGTGGGAGTTTTTTTCATTCATCTGCTTTATAACATAATTGCACACGCTGTTCCTCACAAACGCCTTGTCATCGCCGCTG
>CAKSIR010000047.1 GCA_934462775.1 uncultured Ruminiclostridium sp. | reverse complement strand
AAGTCGGCTTAGGGCTTTGCCCTAAGTACCCACCACTTTTTGAAAAAAGTGGACAAAAACTTTTAAATTTGACTTTTTCGACAGTCTGAAATCTGTATCAGTGTAAAGCTGATACAGATTTTCTTATTTATTGAGAATTGGTATTTTATTAAGCAATTTTTTGAAGAAATGCGAGAAAACAAGTCCGAAAACAGTTCCGAAAATCGCTCCCACAATGATGTCTGTTGGGAAGTGAACGTAAAGATAAAGCCTTGAAAATCCCACAAGCGCAGCAAAAATGTACGCAGGGATACCGAAACGCTTGTCCGTAGTCATGAGAGCGCTTGCAGCTGCGAATGACAGCGAGGTGTGACCTGACGGAAAGGAGGTTCCCATGGGAGGTGCAACAATTATGGGTATTTCCGCAATGATGTATGGACGTTCACGCATAATAAGCAGCTTAATCGCACACTCAATCAGCAGAACGCATATTCCGAAGCAGAATATCAGATTTATTCCGTCTTTGCGGTACTTTTTAATAAAAATGAACACAATCCCGATAACAAGCCATATAACGGCTCCGCCCAGTATGGAAGTCCATTTCATTGCAAAGTCCATAAATCCGCAGTTAAGGTGTTCTTTTATAAAGTTCAGTACGGAGAAATCCCACTGCACAATAGATTCAAGCATTATTTGTTGACCTCGTCAAGGTAATTTTGCATTTCTGAGAGAGTCATTTTAAGCCCAAACATGGTAATTATGTTTCTGAGCATACACCATTCAATTCCTGAAAGCGCTTCTGTTTTGTCAAGCTCCTTGTCGCTTTTTTCAATGCCGAGGCGCTTATAGATTTCATCGGCGAGAATGTATCCCTTAGGATGAGCCTTAAGCTCCCATAAATCATCATAAATGGTGATTTTCTTAGGCTTTTGCTTATCGCCGCATTCAACATCGGCGGTGAGTCTTATATCAGCCGATGAAGCGCCGACGCAGATACCGTATTTTCCGAATTCCGCAGTCCAGCAATGCTCCTCAGCGTTCCAGTATGAGAATGAACGCTTATCCAGCTTGAAAACAGCCTGTTTGGTTTCGCCGGGCTTAACGCTGAGTTTCACAAAGCCCTTCAGTTCCTTTTCGGGTCGCATTACGGCTGCGGCTGCATTCTTTACATAAAGCTGAACTATTTCCTTGCCTGTCCGCTTTCCTGTGTTTGTTATATTGCAGGTAACTGTGAAATTGCAGTCGCCGCAGTCCTCAATACGGAGATTGCTGTACTCAAACGAGGTGTAGGAAAGTCCGTATCCGAACGGGAACAGCGGTTTGATTTTTCTTGTGTCGTACCAGCGGTATCCCACCATTACGCCCTCGCTGTAATAAACCTTGCCGTTGTAGTTTCCGAAATTACCGTATGACGGATTGTGCTCCAGCTTTTCAGGGAATGTTTCGGCGAGCTTTCCGCATGGGTTTGCAGCCCCGAACAAAATGTCTGCAATGGCGCTTCCGCTTGCTTCGCCGCCGAGGTAGGACTCAAGGATAGCGGTGCATTTATCAGCAAACGGCATTTCAACAGGCGCACCGTTGCAAAGTACAACAACAACATTTGGTTGAACCTTTGCGACTTCTTCGATTAGTTTGATGTGGCTTTCCGGAATGGAGAGGTGCGAACGGTCGTAGCCCTCGGATTCAAAGCTGTCGGGAAGTCCGCAGACGATTACGGCAGCGTCTTTGCTCTTTGCGGCTTCAACCGCCTTTTCAATTCGGCTTGTGTCGTTGTCGTCATCGAGAGAATATCCTTCTGCGTACTCGGCGTTTGCGTATGCGCCGATTGCGTCAAAAGGGGTTGTAACCGACATTGCGTTTACGTTGGAAGAACCGCCGCCCTGAAAGCGCGGACGCTTTGCCATTTCGCCGATAATGGCGATGTCTGCATTTTTCCTCAGCGGAAGAATATTATTATCATTTTTAAGCAGGACCATACATTCCTTTGCGATGTCGCCTGCTAATTTATGATGCTTTTCGTAATCGCATTTTGCGCCTGTGCGCTTTTCATAAAGAGCAAACACGGTTTCAAGTATTCTTGTCACACTGGCGTCAACCTGCTTTTCGGTGAGCTTGTTTTTGAATTTCTTGTCGATTGCGGGCAGCGAAACCTTTTCGCCTTTTACTGCCTTGATAATTTCCTTTTCGTTTACGCCGAACGAGTTTGGCATTTCAAGGTCAAGACCTGCATACACCGCCTGCGCGCGGTTGTCAACAGCGCCCCAGTCGCTCATTACAAAGCCCTTGAAGCCCCATTCCTTGCGTAAAATGTCCGTAAGCAGCCATTTACTCTGGGAGCAATGGTCGCCGTTGATGCGGTTGTACGCGCACATAAGGGTAGTAGGTTTCGCTTTTTTTACGGCGTATTCATAGCCGGAAAGATATATTTCGCGCAAAGCTCTTTCGTCAATGATTTCATTGATTGCAAGGCGCTTGGTTTCCTGATTATTTGCGGCGAAATGCTTCAGGGAAGTGCCGATTCCTTTGCTCTGGATTCCCTCGATTATTCCTGCGGCAACATGACCTGCAAGGTAAGGGTCCTCCGAGAAGTACTCGAAATTACGTCCGCATAGTGGGGAACGTTTTGTGTTGTTTCCCGGGCCGAGTACAATCTGCAAATCCTGATCCTGCGCTTCTTCGCCTATTGCTGCGCCCTGCTTTTTTGCAAGAGCCGGATCCCATGAGCATGCAAGCAGCACAGCAGGCGGGAAACAGGTTGCCTTGTGAGAATTATCAATTGAAAGGTCCTTGCCGTCACGAAGCTTTCTCAGCCCGTGAGGACCGTCCGACATCCATATTGCAGGAATGTTCAGTCTGGGTATTGCCACTGTTTGCCAGCCGTTTGCGCCTGCCAGCAGACTTGCTTTTTCCTCAAGAGTAAGCTGCTTTACAAGCTCTTTTATTTCAGTCTTTGTCATAGCTTTTTCCTTTCCTCAAATGATTTCCTCAATAGTCATTGTGTAGTATTTTGTTTCGTTGGGCTTTGCTGTTTCAATGTCCTTTTTGTCGGCAAAAACGCCGTTGTCGCTTTCGTAGTCGTTACAGCCGCACCACGGCTCAATGCAGATAAACGGCGCTCTCACCTTTGCAGGAGTCCATACCCCAAGGCTTGTGAAATCCTCCCAAGATACCTTTACGCCTTTATTGCTGCCGTCAATGAGGGATACGCTGCGGGATTTGATTGTGTCGAAATAAACGCAGTCGTTGTCGAACATATCATAGTTCAGCGGAAGAGTATCCTCGTTTTCAAGGCGTTTTACTCTGTTCACACCGTCAAAAAGATTGTTTTCGGCATTGATAACAGGACTGTTTACCGTTTCTTTATGCTCGAACACAAGCTTGCAGTTATCCACGTTTTCGCAGGCGATCGCAGGGTGAGCGCCGATACAGAAAGGCATATCCGTTTTGCTGAAATTCTTCACCTCGTAGAGAATTTCAAGCCTGTCCTCGAAAAGAGTGTAGTTGAGGGCAAAGTAGAATTCAAAAGGGAAATGCTTTAGTGTTTCCTCGTTGGACTTAATGGAGAAAGTCGCGCTGTTGTCACTGGTTTTTATTGCTTCAAAAACCATATCTCTTGCAAAGCCGTGCTTGGAAATAGCGTATTCTCTGCCGTTGATTACTGTCTTTTCATCGCGGAGAAATCCGACCATAGGGAATAGAACAGGGGAGCTTTTTCCCCAGAATTTCGGGTCTGAGCACCACATGATTTCCCTGCCGCTCTGTGAAATGAAGGACTTAAGCTCCGCGCCTTTTTCGTTAATTACAGCGCTCGCATTTTTGTTTTTCAGTGTAATCATAAAAACTCCTTTATAATTGCAACGGGTTTGAGAAAATGAAACTTTTTCGGCAGTTCCGTCGACTCAAACCCGATTGTAATTTTAAGCCATTCCTGCCTTCCAAAGCAGGATTCTGTTAGGCAGATTGCGTTCTGTTCCTCCCCAGTCAGGCAAATCGCTCCATGTAATTACCGTGTCGTCGTCAAACTGTTTTTTGAGGAATTCCTCCGACATACGGTCGGTGTTTATGCTTGCGTTGCCGTCAATGTCAACAACAGCCGCGCCGCTGCCTGTGGTCTTGAAAACGAAGCCGTCGTTCCACGGCATATAGTAAAGCCAATTTGCGCCGTCCTTCCACATCTCTTCGGCGTCGGGAATGTAGCCGCACTCGGTAAGGGCAATCATTTTACCCTCGCCTGTAATCTTTTCAAGATTGCTGTAGTAGCTTATCTGCGAGCTGTGATCCTCGGAATCGGGGTAAATGTCGGTGCCTGCAATGTCATAGGTGTTAGGATTTACGTTTACGCGGTCGCTCTGTCCGTTCCATGCCCAGATAAGGTTGGTAAGCTTGTGGTAATTTTCAAGACGGTCGTAGATGATATACCAAAGCTTCTGGTAGCACTGGCTTTCAAAGGATTCCTTTGTAAGTCCCCACCAGAACCAGGAGCCGCTTGCCTCGTGGAGAGGACGCCAGATAACAGGAACTCCCGCCGCTTCAAGACGCTGGAGCTTTGTTGCAATAAGGTCGATGTCGTGGATAACCACTTCATATTCCTTTGTGCCGGGCGTTACCGCGTTTTCAAAGCTGAAGTTGGTTATATCCTCCGAATAAAATGCGTAGCCCTTTGAGGTATCGTCAATATCACGCGGAACGTTCCAATGCCAGCAGAACGAAACAAGTCCGTTGCTGTTTGTGTGCCATTCGATTGCGGAGTCAATGTAGTCGTCGCTTAAGTATGCGCCTGTGCAGAAAATCATGTCATAGCCCCTGATTGCAGGCAAATCGCCGCCGACAGAGTAATAGACCTGATCTTCAAATTCCTTGCTGCTGTTCTGCTGCTGACCTAAGATGACTTTTTTGCCCCACTGTTCTCTGAGCCAGTTGAAAACCTTGGTGGTTTTTTCATTGGAGTTGTCGGAAACGGTATCGGTCGGATTGATTTCCTTTGCCTCAAGGCTTGCAACCAATACGTCAATGTCGGTTTGATATGCAAGGGCAACCTCCATGTCAATGTCGCCGTCCTCAGTCAGTGCAACGGGATTTGACAGTGCTTCCGCAGTGCCTTCTCCTGAAACGGAAGCGGTTGTATCGCCCTGATTATCAGTGTTTGCAACGCTCTGACCGCAGCCTGCAATTGAAAGAACAATAGCCGTGGCAAGCAGAAGCGATAGTGCTTTTTTCATTGTATAATCCTTTCTTAACTTTCTTTAACAACATTTAGGTAAAACATAACCTAAAAACATTATATAGTATTGCAGCCTTTTTTTCAAGTAGCGAAATGCTGAAATCTAACGGTCATTTTTCATGGTTTTGCACATAAAAACTGTGTTATTGTATTTACATGATGCAGCATCTTAATTTTGACATGAAAGGGCAAATTATGAAAAAAGGAATTGACATTTCATACTGTCAGCAAAACGTGGATTTTGAAAAGGTAAGAAATTCGGGAATTGACTTTGTTATTATCCGAACCGGCTACCTCGGCAAAACGGACAGCAGGTTTCACGAACACATGAAAGGCGCGCTGAAGGCGGGACTTGACGTCGGAGCATACTGCTATCAGACGGCAAAAACCGTTGACGAGGCGAGGATAGAGGCGGAAGAAACCGTTTCGGCAATAGGCGAGTATCCGCTGACTTATCCTGTTTTTTTGGATATTGAGGATTTGCGGCTGCTGTGCCTTACCAACGAACTGCGCACTGAAATTGCCGTTGTTTTTCTTGAAACGGTAAGAAAGCATAATTTCTATCCTGCAATTTACGCAAATCCTGCATGGCTGAAAAATTATCTGTGTATGGACAAGCTGAAAAGATACGATATATGGCTTGCTTCATGGACGGACGACCCGTTAAGGGAAACAAGGCATAAACTCGGTCAGACTATGTGGCAGTGGGGTCTTGACGAGGTGGACGGCGTTGAAAATAAGGTTGACGGAGATGTTTGCTATGCGGATTATCCTAAGAAAATCAAGGCGAAATGCCTTTGCGGAAAGGAGCGCGTTGTACTGGCTAAATCTGCTTTTATACATACTCAGCCCCACGGCAAATCGCCAAGTCTTGCAAGGTGCAGAAAGGGCGAGGTGCTTACAGCGCTCAGGGGCAGAGATATGAACAGCGGCGGCACTGTTTGGAGAAAGGTTATGAAAGGGGATTCCTTTGGCTGGATAAGAGCGGATTTATCGAATAAGATTTCTTTTTGACATTGCGGTGCAAATATGATAAAATTATCCCGAAGGAATGATGATATGGCAAGCTATAAAAACATAACCGAGGGAAAATTTATCTGCCGCCCCAACAGGTTTATCGCTCATGTTGAAATTGACGGCAAAATCGAAATATGCCATGTAAAAAATACAGGACGGTGCAGGGAACTGCTTACAGAGGGTGCAAGGGTTTTTCTTGAAAAGTCTGATAATCCGAGCAGAAAAACCAAGTACGACCTTATTGCCGTCTGCAAAGGCAGCCGTTTGATAAACATGGACAGCCAGATTCCGAACAAGGTTGCGGTTGAATATCTGAATGACTATTTCAACGATATAACGCTTATTAAGCCTGAAACGGTCTACGAAAACTCCCGCTTCGATGTTTATATAGAAACAAAAACGGACAGGATTTTCGTTGAAGTCAAGGGAGTGACCCTTGAACAGGACGGGGTCGTGCGTTTTCCTGACGCGCCCACCGAACGTGGGACAAAGCACGTCAATGAACTGATAAAGGCGGTCGGTGACGGATACAAGGCGTACATTCTGTTTGTGATACAGATGAGCGATGTGGACTATTTTACGCCCAATGACGCAACCGACAAGCAATTTGCGGACGCTCTGCGAAAAGCTGCAAGGTCAGGCGTAAATATCCTTGCCGTTAACTGCAATGTAACGCCGGACAGCATAACTGCCGGAAAACCGATAAGGATTGTATTATAAAGTAAAGCAGTGCTTACCGCATGATAAGCACTGCTTTCTTTTTTTCTTTCCCAGTTGTTATATTATTGATTTGTATATATAATAGCATATTTCCTCTGTAAAATCAAGAAAAACAGTTCGACAAAATGCGACTTAAATGTAATTTTTGAACAAAGTAACCAAAAAATTACAGTTAAATATGCTTTTAAAGGTTGAAAAAGCACTGTAAAAGTGTTATAATTGATAAAAATTGAGTTAATAATTCCGTGTAAATTTACAAATTGTGAGGACTTATGAAATTAGCCGAGTTAATTGAAGACAAAAACTTTAATATAGAGGAAATGCTTAATGACGCAAGACCTTTTCAGGAGCTTATGATGATGTACAGATGCGCTCTGAGAGAGGTTACGACAAAGTTTGAGGTGTTGAACGAGGAATTCTCCCTCATGAACAACAGAAACCCCGTTGAGTCCATAAAAACCCGTATCAAAGCTCCACAAAGCATTTATGAAAAAACAAAGCGCAAAGGCTGCGAGTTTTCGGTAGACAGCATACGAAAAAATATTTTCGATGTTGCTGGAGTAAGAATTATCTGCTCATTCCCGAGCGATATTTTCAAGCTTGCCGAAATGCTGATAAGGCAGGATGATATAAAGGTGGTTGCCATAAAGGATTACATCTCAAATCCCAAACCCAACGGATACCGCTCATATCATCTTATAGTCGAGATACCGATTTTCCTTGCAGAACGCACCGAACACATGATGGTTGAGGTTCAGTTCAGAACAATTGCGATGGACTTCTGGGCAAGCCTTGAACATAAACTTAAGTATAAGCAGAACATAAACAACGCTGAAAGAATTGCCGCCGATTTAAAGGACTGTGCAGACAGAATATCGGCGCTTGACGTTCAGATGCAGTCAATCAGAGAAGAAATTGACGGAGAAAAAAACGATGTTTAAAACCGATAAATTTATTGTGGAGTCAAAATGCGACGGACTGTCGCTTCACGGCTTCTACATTGCCCCCGAAAACCCGAAAGCGGTGCTGCAATTGGTTCACGGCATGGCGGAATATAAGGAACGCTATACAGACTTCATGGAGTACATGGCTGAACAGGGTTACGCCTGCTTTATACACGACCACCGCGGTCACGGCGAGTCGGTTAAGGGCGCTGAAAAGCTGGGTTATTTCGGAGAGAACGGCAGTAATTCCATTGTTGAGGACGTTCATCAGATAAGCAGGCTCGCAAAGGAAAAGTTCCCGAAAATCCCGTTTTTCCTTTTTGGACACAGCATGGGCTCGCTCGTTGTAAGAAATTATGTGAAAAAGTACGATAATGAGATTGACGGACTGATTGTGTGCGGTTCGCCGTCGGATAATCCTGCGTCGGGCGTTGGGCTGACCTTGTGCAGGACCATGCAGAAAATCCACGGTGACGATTATCGCAGCAAGCTTGTCAACGACCTGATGTTTGGCTCATACGATAAGAAATTCCCCGACGAAACCGAGCCTAACTGCTGGGTTGTCAGCAATAAGGAAGAACTGCGCAAATACAACGAATCGCCTCTTTGCGGCTTCACGTTTACACTGAACGGATTTATCTCGCTGATTAAGCTTGTGCAGGGAGCCTACTCTTCTGACGGCTGGGAAATAAAAAAAGCCGACTTGCCAATTCAGTTTATCTCCGGCAAGGACGACCCCTGCAATATGGGCGAAAAGAAATTCGGTCAAGCTGTGCAGCACATGAAAAACGTGGGATACAAGAACGTTGACAGCCGTCTTTTCGAGGGAATGAGGCACGAAATCCTGAACGAAACCGACAGACAGACCGTTTACGAATTTATCAAGAAAACCCTTGATATTTGGTGTGACGGTGCGGCAGTGCGATAACTGCGAGCGTGCATTATGACATTACACGCCTATAATCAATACTTTTATGAATTGAAAGATATTTTAAACTTTACAAAAAAGCCTGAGCATTTCGTCAATGTGCAGTAACAAGCGAGCTGTGAAAAACTGAATAATCAAGCAGTAAAAATGGTGCTGCCGTATGATATTCTTCTTCAAAAACGTCTAATTTTTGAAGTGCATATCATACGGCGGCATTTTTTGTACATTGGCACATTAAGGATTGACACCAAAAAGTTGATGTGATAAACTTACGGTAATACCTGTAAGGAGAATAGAAATGATTTCATTTTATCTTCAAATGGTGGAAACTCCCGAGGAAAAAAGCGCTGTGGAGTTTCTATATACCGAATATCGCCGTCTTATGTATAAAACAGCTTTTTCCGTTTTACATAATCAGCAGGATTCCGAGGACGCTGTGCATGAGGCTTTTATACGGGTTATAAATAATATTTCAAAAATTCGCGACGTAAGGTGTCATGAAACAAAGCTGTTCTTGGTTATAATAGTCAGAAACGCAGCGATTAACATCTATAATGCTAATAAGAAGTCGTCCCATGTGCTGATTGACGATGTAGAAGAAATGCTGAAATCTGACGACTCGGTTGAGGATACTTTTTTCGATAAATATGACGTTGAGCTAATTGAGAAAATGCTGCTCAGACTTTCGGAAAACGACTACGAAGTTCTTTTTCTGAGTATTGTGCAATCCCTTAAGCCCTCTGAAATAGCGGCTTTTTTGAAGCTCAGTCCCAACACGGTATCTCAGCGTCTGCATAGGGCGAAAATCAGATTGAAACAGCTTGTTGAAAAGGAGTGCGGCGGCAATTATGACAAAATTAAATGAAGCGCTTGTACACAGCGTGGAAGAAAAGCTTTTGCAGTACGAGCAATTGTCTTATGAATGCAAGTTTTCAAAGGACTTTGAAAGCAAAATGAACAGGCTTATTAAATTCGGCACTGAGAATAAACGTAAGTCAAAGCTTTATATAAGGTATATTTTAATAGCGGCTGTTTTGTTTGTGGCTGCCGCGTTATCCTTTACGGTTTATGCAAACCTGGATAGCATAGGCAGGTTCTTTGTAAGTAATTTCGGCACATATTCTTCCGTAATAGTTTCCGACAGCCGCGGGTTCAAGGAATCTTTTGAGGAGTTGTATGTTTTAGATGAAACAAGCGGCTTTGTGCTTGTTTCTTCCGACAAAATCTCAAGTATAATGACGTTGGTTTACGGAAACGCAGACGGTAAACCTGCTGTTTTTTCTCAATGTCTTGGGGTAAATTACACGTCGACAGTAAATACCGAGGGGTTTGAAATCGAAACCGTATTGATAAACGGAGAGGACGGAATATTTATCGATATGGGAGGAATTTCTTACCTTCAATGGTGCGAAAACGGTTATATTTTTAGCATTGCTGTAAATATTGACAAACAGCAGGCGCTAAATTTGGTTAATTATACAAAAATAAAATAATTTCGTAAAACTCTGTCACGATTTGACAGGGTTTATGGTTACCTGTAATTGAAGCGGTAACGTTATCAGCTACATAAAGGGAGCAGCAACTTGTTAATAGGATATGTTGGTCGTACTGGGAACTGCTTGCCGTTACCTCATCAAAACAGCAGTTGCAATAACCCGACAAATTGTCAGAATCCCTCATATTGTAACTTTTGCGGTTATCACCTACATTTCGGAGTTTCAGATTTGAACGGTAATTATACCGACCCTGTTAATTTTTTCCCAAGTAATACATTTGTGAAAGGATATTGAGAATTATGAAAAAAAGATTTATAGTTTTATCGTTAATTTCCTGCTTTTTACTAAGCGCCTGTGGAACTGTGACCGTTACTCTCACAAAAGATACTGAAATGCCGCCTTTCAGCGCAGTATCAGATACAGAGGCACAGTGCGGAGGCGAACCTGCGGAGTATTATTATTTGTTATGCAATAACAGGCTTGAAACAATACGGGGCAGCTTTTCAGACAAATATGTTAGCTCTGATGAACTCAACAAATGGTTTGAAGAAAAGAACGCGAACTATTTTTATGAGGTTCCTACGGATATAAGCGAATATGCGAATATGTATTCGTTTATTGTTGATTTTGACATAAGCGAGCAGGACGTTCGTGAATCCCTGCGTGAAGAAAATGAGTTTTCGCTTTCACATTCGGAGTGGTATTATCCTGTGGAAGAGCGTATTTATACAGACGCTGAAATAGACGCGCTCAGTACAAGAAACAAGGAAGAATGTCAGCGCCTTTTCTGCTCTGATTATTCAATCGCAATCGGTGACAAGATTTACCCAATGCGTTTCTGGTACGAATATTCAATTGACAGCTATGAAGCTCTTGGTGTTGACGCAGATGTGCTGCTTCAGCACGGTCGTTTGTACGAACAGCTTCTTGGAGAAAGCAAGCAGAGTATTGCCTTATCCAACAAGATTATGGAATACGCAATAAATCAGGCTGAAAGCGGAAAGCTGACGGGGGAGCTTGCTCCTCTTGAGTATTCCGATGTGGAAATTCCGGAAAAAGTGCAGGAGTATTTCGGCAAATCTTAAAATTATCTGACGCAGTTGCGCCTGACCAATTCAAAGTAGATAAAAGCAGCAAAATATACGGATAAAATATATTTGTGAAAGGATATTAAGCGTTATGAAAAAGATTATTGCATTGTCATTATTGTCCTGTTTTCTGTTAAGTGCCTGCGGGACCGTTACTCTTAAAAAAGATACTGAAATGCCGCCTTTCAGCGTTTCTTCCGATGCTGAGGCACAGGGCGGCAGCGATATAATGGTTTGCTATATTCAACCGTGCATAGAAAAGCTTGATTCCATTCCGAATGATTTTCACAATAAATACATTACGTCCGAGGAATTTAATGAGTGGTTTGAAAAGAAAAACAATTATAATGAAATCCCGACGGATATTGACAATTATTCCAATATGTTTTCCTTTATAACCGATTTTGACATAAGCGGGCAGGAGGTCAGAGAGTATCTTGCCGCAGAAAATGAATACTATAATTCCCATGCGGATTTGTATTCACCGCTTGAAAAGTATATCTATACAGACGCTGAAATAGACGCACTCAGCACAAGAAACAAGGAAGAATGTCAGCGCCTTTTCTGCTCTGATTATTCAATCGCAATCGGTGACAAGATTTACCCAATGCGTTTCTGGTACGAATATTCAATTGACAGCTATGAAGCTCTTGGTGTTGACGCAGATGTGCTGCTTCAGCACGGTCGTTTGTACGAACAGCTTCTTGGAGAAAGCAAGCAGAGTATTGCCTTATCCAACAAGATTATGGAATACGCAATAAATCAGGCTGAAAGCGGAAAGCTGACGGGGGAGCTTGCTCCTCTTGAGTATTCCGATGTGGAAATTCCGGACAGTGTAGGGAAAATCTTTTCAGACGATTTGCAGGAAAATGGCACAACAGACGAAGAAATTCGGTAATAATGCATGGGGCTATAAATGAAAAACAAATTTCTAAAAACAGTTTTCCTGACATTAGCGGTAGTTGTTTGTTTTGCATTATTCTTGTTACTCAGACAAAACGAACTTCATATAGAAGAAACTGTACCGGCTGTTTCCGCAGAAAATTATAATAACTTAATTTCTGATTCGGAATATGAGTCATTAACTGCAACCATAAACCTAACTATAAATAAAAACGTATTTTGGATTAGCAAAGCTTATGGTGAAATATCTGTTAATAATAAGATTTATTCGGTTTATCTGAACAGCGGCGACAGAACCCAGCTTGAAAATATGATAATCTGCCGAGTTAAGGATAAATATTCTTCAAACAGCAGAAACGGGTGGTTATATATTACAAAAGACTTTTCGGAATATGTAATAGTTGTCAAAGATGTGAACGGTGAAATAAGTGAGATAATCATATTGCCATGCAAAAATAACAAATCAGCCGAAAAAATTTTGAGAGAATGTTATTGATTTTTTTATTCTTGGAAATCAAAGCAGTTCATTGCCAAGAATAAAATGATTGTTAGTAGCGCTTAATTATTTAATGATTTGTTTAGAGTTTAGAAAACAAAAAAATAAAAGGCACTCAAAAGGTCGCCTCACATAGGGATTAAATAACCTTGAAAAGTATCGGCATAGCTTGGAAAATCCGGCTATGCCGATATTTTCTGTTCTTTAGGCAGTTCTACTGCCCCGATGAAGTTCCAATGAATTAGAACGGTCTGCTTTTTTGTCCTTGTACCAGGCACTTTCTCCGGTGTGAATACATCAATGCGCTTTACCAGATTTCGGATTATTTCAGCGTCCAGTTCTTTGACCTCCGTGTACTTTTTGACCTGCGCAATAAATGAATCGACATTGATACGCTGTTCCTTTACCGCTGCGAGGGTCTTACGCAGAACAGCAACTTGTTCCTCAAGGTCTTTCTGCTCCTGCTCATAGGTGGCAGTCATCTTGGCGAAACGTTCATCGCTGATTTTACCGTCAAGGTTATCCTCATAAAGCCGTTGAATGATACTATACAGCTTAGTGATACGCTGCATTGACTGTTCCAGCTCTCTGCTACTTTCTTGAAATTGTCGATTTAGTTCACGCTCGTTTTTCTTTGAAAGCAGCTCCACAAACTCTGACTCGTGTTCACGCACAAAGGTAAGCATTCTGTTTATCTCTGTCAGCAGAATCTGTTCCACCTGAACATTTCGAATCTGATGAGAGGTGCATTTGCCTTTTTGTTTGCGATAGGTTGCGCATACAAAGTGTTCTTGCTCATGCGTCCACCCCCTAGCTCGAACTTGGTATAATTTTGCTCCGCAGTCTGCACAATACAGCATACCGGATAAAATCGGCATTTTGCCCATCGGAGTCAGCCTTCTTCTGCCGTTACGGATATTTTGGACAATATCAAAGGTTTCCTGGTCAATAATGGCTTCGTGGGTATTCTCAAAAACGACCCATTCAGAAGGCTCATTTTTGATTTTTTGCTTGGATTTATAGGACTTTTTTCTCGTCTTGAAATTGACCGTGTGACCTAAATATTCTCTTTTCGCCAGAATATCCGATATGGTTCTCGGCTGCCAAGCGAATACATCTTCTGACACTTTCGTTGGGGTGTTGATACCAATCTCGCGAAGATGAGCGGTCGGAACAAAGATTTTCCGCTGTGATAAGGTTTTGGCTATCTGTGAAGGACCTTTTCCTGCAATGCACATCTTAAAAATATCCCTTACTACATCAGCCGCAGTTTCATCAACGATCCAATGATTCTTATCGTCAGGGTCTTTTATATAGCCATAAGGTGGATTTGTGCATAGCGGCTTGCCTGATTCGCCCTTAGCCTTAAATACCGCCCGAATCTTTTTGCTTGTATCTTTGGCATACCATTCGTTTATGATATTGAGAAATGGAGTAAAATCGCTTTCCTGCTGATTGGCGCTGTCAACACCGTTGTTTATAGCGATAAAGCGTACGTCAGCACCAGGCAATACCACCTCGGTGTAGTAACCCACCTTGAGGTAATCTCTGCCCAACCTGCTCATGTCTTTTACAATAAGCGTACCGACCTTGCCTTCGTCCACGAAACCCATAAGCCTCTGCCAGTCCGGGCGGTCAAAATTGGTACCGCTGAAACCGTCATCGACAAAGAACATTGTATTGCAGAAACCGTTATCATCAGCATACTTCTGCAAAATAGCCTTTTGGTTCAGAATGGAATTGCTGTCACCTTGCAGTTCGTCATCGCGTGAAAGGCGGCAATACAGAGCGGTGATTTTATCCATCGCAATAGTCGAGGACTGTCTATTTAATTGTTTCATAATGTACTCCTTTCTGACAGCCCTCAAGCGGGATTTACATATTACCATACAATTGCGGATAAGTCAAGGACGTATGCGCAGTTTGCAATTCTTAAGTATGTATCGGCGAAGTGTTAATTTTATTGCTGCCGCTGTCCAGTATCATTCTTTTAACCTTATTATAAAGGCTTTCTTTTGCCAGGTCGCTTTCTATAGAGATTACGGTGAAAATCGTTTCTCCGACCTGCATTTCAGAAACTCGGCATGGCTTCTTTGTAATTATATCGTTCAAATCCATTGTGTCCTCCTTTCCTCTGCAATTACTCGGCGATAGTCCCCTGCAAGCACTG